>JBBRUM010000126.1:0-9063 GCA_038247815.1 Tepidisphaerales bacterium
CGGCGGATATGACGCCAACCCCCCAATTCGGAGTAGCCCCCGCACGCAAGATCGACGCCACGGCAAGCGGGACCACCCCCCTCTCCGAACTTCGCCAGCACCGACATCACCCCACTCGCCCACCACATCCTGGACTACATCGACTCACTCATCAGCGCCGCGATGACCCCCAAGCACTCCCGCCAGATGTTCCCCTCCGACGCCGCCCTGCACGAGCTGATCGGCGCCATCCCCTCCCCCCACCTCACCCCCTCCGTAGTCTTTTAGATGCTCGGCAAGCTCACACAGCGCGCTTCGCCCGCCACGTTGAACCGTTACCGGGACGCGGCGATCCGTCTTCTCAACTGGGCATTCCGGGGCGACGGGCGACCGAACCGCTGGCCGAACTCCACAAGTTTGCTCCCAACTCCGATCTCCGACGCCAGCGCAGGGCAATGAAAGTCAGGTCGCTCATCCGGCTCCTGAATTGCACCCGATCCGGTCCCAATCGCGGCGGACTCATCAGCCCCACCTTACCGACCTCTCCTCCCTCGCCGCGCCCACCGGACCGCGTGCAATTGGAACTGGTCACCCGTTCGTGCCCGCCGTTGGACTCGGCAAACCCCCGTCTGCGGGTGGGCTCCAACACCGCACAGAACGTCAATACACAGACCATCGCACCTTCCCCCGATCCCTTCGAGCTGTTCAGGGCTTGCCTGGTCGGCGAGACGCTGAAGAATGCGATGATGAAGTTTCCGCCGATCGAAACCTTGCTGATCCGGGACGACTTGAAGGCTCTGCAAAACCGCCATCCCGAGCATGAGTTGGCCTTCAACTTTCATGCCCTGCGCAGAAGTTGCGGCACGTGGATGATCTCGGCGGGAGCTATCCTACTAAAAGTACCAACCCCTACGCGGCGTGCGAACATGATTACCACGCCGAAGACTAACCTCAATTCGCTACACGATTCGACACGGCGGGGCATTGCGTCCTCGCCCCAACTCGAAAACGCTCAACGCCAAGCTCAACGGACCTCTCGGTCTGTCCGGTTACCCGAAGATGCAGATCTATCTATCTACCCTCAAAAACCCTGAAAACCAGTGGAGCGACGGGGAATCGAACCCCGATTTGCTGAATGCGATTCAGCCGTCATCCCGTTAGACCATCGCCCCAGAATCGAACATATTACTCGCCGCCAGCCTTATAAACTACATAGAGGATTCTAAGAGACTACATACGTCCGTCAAGCTAACCTCCACGCGTCCGAAATATGGCGTTTTCGCCCGTCCTCCATGGCTTTCAAAATCTGGCGTCACCGTGCAACCGTTTGTATCCAGCTCGCAGGAGTCCTATGACCGCGCAATCCCATTCGATCATCTCTGACACAGACCTTGATCAACTCACTGCACTCTTCCGACTCCTCTCCGACAAAACACGCCTTAACATTCTCATGCTCCTCGCCGATGGGGAACGCAATGTGACAAGTCTTTGCTCCGAACTCCACCTTCCCCAGCCCACGGTTTCCCACCACCTCGGCCTGCTTCGGATGAATCACATCATCGGCAACCGCCGAGCTGGCAAACAAGTCTTCTACACACTCAACGGCCGCGTTGGAATGACGGGAAAGTCGACCCTCGAAATCCTCACCGACAACTTCGGAGTCAAGCTCCAAGCCAAAACCCCCGCCTAAACCACACCTAGCCACCCCGCACCTACCTAGCCCACACCTACCCACCCCGGTACAGAGCCACCCCGCACCTACCCACCCCGCCCCTACACAAACCCCGCCATTACTTCGTCCCCGGATCGTGGTACTCGAAGTCCGCCCGAGCGGGGTCGGCATCCTCGCTAACACTTACCGTCGCGTCCTTTCCGTAACCGTACACCGGGTGCCAAGTCGTCACGATGTAGCTACCCGCTGGCAAACCACCAATCTCAAACGTCCCGGTTTCCGCCGAAACCGTGAAAAACGGGTGATCAAACACACCCACCCAGCTATGCATCCACGGGTGCACGTCGCACCGCACCCCGAAAAACTCCGAAGCCGACAACGCCACCACCCGCTCGCCGCTGTTGGGACCGGGGGTAAACCCGAAATTCACCGTCCTGTTCAGCTTCGGAGCCCAATGCACGTTGTGAAACGTCGGGTCCGAGTTTCGAATCCGCAGCCTCTGGCCCACCTGAATCGCCAGCGCATGTGGCACAAACATGCAGTCCAACTGATCGAGAATCGCCGCCGTCTCGGCCACGCCCGACCCCTTGAGCGCTCGCCCGTCGCCAGCGGATTTTACAAAAACATACACGTCGGCGAATTCGCCCTCCGGCCCCACCGTTACCGTATTGTCCACGACTTGCTTCCGCGCCGCCCCCGGCCTGGGGTCACACGCGACGATCTGCGACTTCATGACGGGCGGCGTTCCCGTGAGTCGTATTACGCCCGTGATCCGCCCGGTCCCCCGCTGGACCTGGGGCAACTCGGGAATCGCCGACTCCGACTCCCGCGAACACCCCGGCAAGGCCCACAACGCAGCTATACCCACCGCCGAAACCAGCGCCGCCGTGATCAAAAAATCCCTCACCGACACCGTTGGCTCCCGTGTAAATCCGCCCACGTCCCCGCCAGATCACGTCTTATCGAGCACCATCACCACCAGCAGCAGCGGCAGATAAATAATCGACGCGAAGAAAAGAATCCGCGCGTCTTTCCGCGTCCGCGTCATCGCCAGCAGTCCGCCCGCCATGGCAAATCCCGTCCCCAGCAGCAGCGCCGTCGCCGCGTACAACACACCGGTCATCCCGAACAAGCTCGGCGCAATCGACACCAGCAGCAACGCCGCGCAGTAGATCAACACCTGCCGACTCGTCGCCGTCAGGTCAGGGTCCACCACGGGCAACATTTTGTAGCCGCCGGCCCGATAATCTTCCCGGTAAAGCGTCGCTATCGCGAGAAAATGCGGCATCTGCCACAAGAACAAAATACCGAACAACGCCATCGCCCCGGGCCCGAGCACTCCCGCGCCGGCTGCATACCCCATCACCGGCGGCAATGCGCCGGGCACGGCGCCGACAATCGTGTTAAGAGTCGAAACCGTCTTCAGTGGCGTATACACCAGCAGGTAGCTGCCGATCGTCAGCACACCCACCCAAAACGTCAGCATGTTCGTCGTCGCCGCCAAATACCCCAGTCCCGCCGCCCCGAGAATCATCCCAAAAATCAGCGCCTCGGTGGGCCGCACACGACCGGCAGGGAGTGGCCGGTTCCGGGTCCGCGGCATCTTCCTGTCGCGATCCATTTCCATCCACTGATTCAACACGGCCGAAGCACCCGCCGTCAGCCCCGTTCCGATCAGCACGTGCAGCAAGCCCACCCACCTCCCGCCCCCTCCCATCGATGTCGCACTCCCCGCCGCCGACGTCGCCATGTGGTAACCCACCGCCGTCGTGATCAACACCATCATGTTCAAACGAACCTTCGCCAGCGTGCAGTAATCCGCAAACCTGCTCGGCACAGGGCCAGTGTCCACCGACCCGTCAAAGGGGGCAGCCGAAACCACGCCCGGACCCTCGTCAGCCGCCGCCGCCATACTGCGACTTAGCTCGACGATCAGGGCGGTTTCCTTGGCAGTGGATAGACTTGGCTGGGTGATGGGCATGGGTGAATGAGAATCCTATGCGGTTACAAGCGACTTCGCACCCTTGGACTTACCCCTGTCGGACAAGTCGGCCGTGACCATCCCCTCTTCCGCTCCCGCCGCCCGCGCCGCGTGCACCGTCACCTCCGCCGACCTTGCCCAGAACAGCCGGCCCGCCCGAACACCCAACACCACGACCGTCATCAGCAAGATCGCGCCCAGAGTGTGGTGCACCGTGGCGATGTCCGCTGGCTTGCGGAAGTAAATCGTCGCCAGACCAAGCGCCACCTGGGCCGTAATCATCGGTATCAGCAGCCAGCCCAGATACACCACCGCACCCTGGCCCCGCCCACGTCGGATCGTCAACCACGCGAGCGCCAAGACCCCCGTCGTCACCACCACCGCGCCGACCCGGTGCGAAAAGTGCAGCCAGACTTTGTACATCGTCACCGGCTTGACGATTGCGCTCTCGCCGGTGGCCAGGCGCATCGAGTTCGCCGCCGCCAAACCCGCCGCGTCGGTCGGGGGAATCAGTCTTCCGTACGCCAGGGGCAGGTCCGGAATCGCCAGCCCAGCTTCCTTGTGTCGCATCATCGCCCCGGCGACGAGTTGCAGCACGACCAGCCCGGCCACGCCCATCGCCAACCACACCATCCGACCCGGCCGCCCACCTCCGGCCGAGAGGTTCGGTGCAGTCCGCCACCACTTGCTCGTCACCACGCAGGCCACCGCCATCGTCCCCAGCACGATCTGCGCGAAAATCCCATGGAGGATCGCCAGCACCAAACTGATTTCCGTCACACGGAATCCCCCAATCAATCCCTGCGCTATCACTGACAGCAGCACCGCGGTGCACAACCACTTCACCCACGCCCGGCTCTCCGTCCGCCACGCCACTACGCACTGAAAAATCGCCAGCAGACCCACCAACGTGCCCTGAAGCCTGTGCGTGTGCTCGTACAGAATCCCGCCCACCCACATCGACGGAGGAAACAAGAACATGTTATAGCCGTAGCTGTTCGGCCAGTCCGGAACGCTCAATCCCGCGCCAAGACTGGTGACCAACCCGCCCAGAAAAATCAGGGGGAAGGTCGCGATAAGTGTTGCCAGGCAAAACCCGTGCAACCATCGCGAGGGAGACTTCCCGCCGGCGCCCAAACCCTTCTTCAAACCGACTGCCTTGGTCGACATCCGCGCTCCGCTTCTGCCGGTCAAATTCGCCAAGATCCGTCCAACGCCGCTGTGATTGGTTACACGCACGCGTGATTATAATCCCGCCGGAGGGTCGAGTGAAGTCCGTCGGGGCAACTGCGACGCTACGCCGCAGTCCGGAAAACATGGACGGCGACGGGGCCTAGCCCGTCGCCGTCTGTTCATTTACCGCTGAATTACCACAAACTCCATCGAATCAACGGCGACGACGCAGCATCGGCAGGCCCGCGATGGCGAGCAGGGCCAAGCCGCCGGGCTCGGGAATCGCCGCACCGGGGCCGCCGCCGCCCAAGGCGCCGCCGGCATCGGTCGAGTCTCCCAGCGCCGCACCTTGGCCGCGGATCGTAGCTTGGATCCGGCCAACGTCGACAAAGTCCACCACGCCGTCGTAGTTCACGTCGCCGAAGTTCCAGCCGGTTCCGACACCGTTAAGCCCTTGCAACGCCCGGGCAAGGTCGGTCGCGTCGACCACGCCGTCAAGGTTGGTGTCGCCGAGGTAGGTGTACTTCACGAGCACGTCGTTGGCCCCGACAGACACACCGTCGAAGGTGGCGAATGTCGTGCTTCCGCCGATGCCCGTGTTGTCATACACCGCGAGGGTCGCGAAAGCGTCTTGGACGTTGTAAAAGGCCGAGCTGGTCCCCAAGCCGACGTTGCCCGGCAGCCCGGCTGCCGCCGTCGACCACGCCCGCACCATGTCCCGCAAGTTGGCGAGGGTCGTTTGCTGTGCCGAGAGGTTGGCGTTGCGGACGACGAGGTCGTTGGACTGCAGATCGACGAATCCGAAGTACTGACGCGAACCCAACGCCGCGCCGTCATTGGCGATGGTCAACGCCCCGACCACGGCCACGTTGGCCCGGGTCGCACGGGGTCCGTTTACCGGAACCGTCGTGCCTGTGATCTCGTACACGCCGCGACTGCCCACCGTACCGCTGACCGTCAGGCCGCCTTGATTGAGCACTTGGACCGACGCCACCGCGTTGCCCGCCCCGGACGACCGCAGGGTCGAACCCGCGCCCACCGTGATCGTGCCCGTACCGGTCACCGCGCCGGGAACCACCACCGTGCCGCCTGTGATCGTCATCGCTCCGCCGTTGGCCAGAGAGCGAACCGTCAGCGCCTGACCCGAGCCCAAGAACAGCACATTGGTCGTACCCGGCGTCGCCACCGGTACGTCAAGCGTGTGCGAACCGGACTGCACCGACACCGTCGCGGCACCCAGCGCGCCGTTGGCGAGCGTTAGCACCGAACCGTTCGTGGTCGATACGTTATATGCGTTGGCCGAGTTGAGCGTCAGTGCGCCGAGCGTGGCGGCCGAGTTGAAGATGACCGTGCGGGCGGCGGTGATGTTGCTCCCCAGTACGGCCGTCGCCGAGACGCCGTTGGGCGAAACGGCTCCGGTCCAGTTGCCACCGGTGGCGAAGACCGCGTTGTTCGCGTCGGTGTTCCACGTTGGACTGACGCCGTTTGTCACCGTCGAATAGCTGATCGCGGCGGTCGTCGCCCGGACGGCGTCACCGCGAACGACCAGTGCGTAGGTGCCCGGCGAAAGGATGCCTGCGGTGTTGAAGATGTGCTCGACGTTGTCGTTGGTAGACCCCGTCGCGTCGGAACTGAGGTCGCGGCCGCTGGCGTTGGCGATCGCCGCGCCCAAGCCGTAGTTCAACCCGTCCCACGTCACCGGGCGGAGTTCCAGCGACAGGTCGGAGAAGATCACGGCCGCGTCGTTGGTGTCGAGGTTCGCGCCCGCGTTGGTCGTCGCCGAGGTGACGTTCCAGTTCAGCGTGGACGACAGGTTGGTCACGCCTGAGGTGAAGTTCACGAGCACAACGCTCGCGCCGCCGGCGGCGATCGTGCCCAGACCCCAGCCGCGGGCCGTGTTGGTCGGAACCGTGCCGCCCGCCACCACGCCGCCGGTGGTCGCCGTCGTCGAGGTCGCCAGCGTTCGCTGGGCGGAGTTGAGAATGGAAAGTGAGCTGTTGTAATCGAATGCGCCCGTGCCGCCGTTGCCGTCCATGTTGTTTTGGGTCGTGGGTTGCCACGCCGGGCCGCCGAAGTTGAAGGTCGTCGGCTGAATGGTCTTATTCACGCCGGTCATGATGACGGACTTGATCACGCGAGCATCGCCCATTGCGGTGTTGGCGGAGATTTGCGACTGGCGGATAAGACCCGCGGCGCTGCCTGCGACCTGACCCGCGGTGAAGCTGGCGAGGTTCCCGCCCCACACGTCGGCGTGCTGCCTGCCCGGGCGGCCGAGGGCGGGGTTGAAAGTGGTTTGCCCGGCGTCGCCGCGGACGGCGATGCCGTTGCGCGTCTGCCACGCCATGGTGGAGGTGCCGTCGCCGCCGACGAACTGCGTGCCGGTCACCGCGCCACCGACCCACACGACGTTGTCGCGGTCGATGAGGAAGTCGGCCCGGCGGATCGCCTGGGAGTTGGCCAGGAAGTTCTGGGCCGTGTTGTAAGTGCCGGTGGTGGAGGAAGTGGGGGCGTACTGAAGGAGGTACGAGTGGTTGGTGACGCGGATGTTGTTCCCGATGGCGTTGGGCACCGGGGCGACCATGTTCGGAACGGTGACCAGCGCACCGCCGAAGGCGTTGGTCGTCGAGAACGCCATCCGCAGCGTGTTGGTGTAGAACGGGGTCGCGTTGGAGAAACCGTTTGCGCCGAAAGTTTGGGCGGCGTTGACGAAGACCTGACTGATGTTGGCTGCACCGACCGTGCCGGGCCCGAAGAAGCTATTGCCTACGAATTGGGCGTGGATCGAAAGGGTTCCGCCGGTATTGGGGCCTTGGGCGGTGAAGTTGATTCCTGGATACGCCGCGCCGCCGCCGACGGACGCCGCGCCACCGAACTCGACGGGCGAATACGCCGGCTGGCCGGCCGCGATGCCCGCTTCGACCTGCTGCACGACCACTTGGGCCGTGACGAGTGACGGAACGATGGCGACGGCCGCCACGGCCAGTGCGATCGTCCGCACCCGACGCGAACCGACACTCCGACCACCAACGACGCCGTTAACGCAAACAAACTGCATGTATTTTCTCCGCTCGTGTGCTGACCCCCGGGCGGAGGCCCGGGCGGTCGTCTTCTAGGTATACCCCACCCAATTCAACTCGGCCAACGTTCTCCCACCGTTAAATCATTCGTTACGTCCACCAAACTCCCTCCCGATTCCCGGAATTACCCACATTAACACAACCCCGCTTCACGCCTCCACCGACGCTTGCAACCGCCCGAACTTGACCCTAGGTTCAAGTCACCACCATGCCGCTGAACGTCGCACTTTTCGTGACCTGTCTGACCGATCAATTTTACCCGCACGTCGGTGTCGCTGTCACCAAAATTCTCGAGCGATACGGGTGCACTGTCACCTTCCCGTCAGCCCAAACCTGCTGCGGCCAGCCGTTTTTTAACAACGGCTTCCACCCCGAAGCCAAGGATCTGGCAAAACGCTGGCTGGAGATATTCGAACCCTACGACTACATCGTCTCCCCGTCGGGCTCGTGCACAGCGATGGTGCGGGAGCAATTTCACGAACTATTCAAAGGTGACCCTGCGTGGGAGGCGGATTGCAGCAAGGTTGCGCACCGCACTTACGAGTTTGTCGAATTCCTCGTCAAGGTACTCAAAGTTGACCTGTCCGAGTTCAAGCTTCCCGAACCAACTCCGTTGACTTACCAATACACCTGCCACCTGCGGGGGATCGGCGTGAAGGACGAGGGCCTGCGACTTCTCCGGCAGATGGGGAACATCGATTTTCGCCCTCTTGAGAAAACGGAACAGTGCTGCGGTTTTGGCGGAACCTTTGCCGTGAAATACCCCGCAATCTCCCAAGCCATCGTTGAAGACAAGGCGAGCTGCATCGCCAAGACCGAGGCGTCGGTGACTGTTTGCAACGACGCGGGATGCACGATGAACATCGCCGGGATGTGCCACAAGCAAGGGGTGAAGACGGAAGTAAGGCACATCGCAGAGCTGATGGCGTCGGCGATGAAGATTGATGTGACGAATTTGTGAAATTGATTTTCGTTTTTTCGCTTGGGGCGCATATTCGCGCCAAAGGGGAGAAACGACGTCACAAGGTGTAAGAGTGTTGACGTTTGTTGTGGCGTTGACGGCGTCGGCGTCGGTGTTCGCGGGGGGCATAACTCTGAATCTTGCGGCGACGCGGTAAG
The DNA here is from genome assembly GCA_038247815.1 of Tepidisphaerales bacterium. Lineage (GTDB taxonomy): Bacteria > Planctomycetota > Phycisphaerae > Tepidisphaerales > Tepidisphaeraceae > JBBRUM01. The sequence goes on from JBBRUM010000126.1 coordinate 9,002, forward strand.
CCATCGACGGCTTCGGGACGTGTACATTTTACACGGCACCCAACCAGTCGTGGCACACGAAC
>JBBRUM010000127.1:0-9036 GCA_038247815.1 Tepidisphaerales bacterium
GGGGGGGGGTGGGGGGGGGGGGTTTGGTGGGGGGTTGGGTGGTGGGGGGGGGTGGGGGAGAGTCGGCGGAGCTCGCCGGCTGAGATGGAGAGGCGGGGGACGGCGATGGGGCGGGAGACGGTGAGTGTGCCCGGGCCGGACTTTTGGAGGGTTCCGGTTCCGGAGACGTCGATGTCGAGGGTTGCGGGGGAGGGGGAAATGAGTCGGAGTCGGCCGGAGTCGCCGAGGGAGAGGGAGGGGGCGGGGAGTGGGGAGGTGGCGGTGTTGATCTCGATGACGCCGCGGGTGGCCGAGAGGGCGAGGGAAGCGGGCAGGGGGGCGGGGAAGGTGACGACGGAGGCGAGATCGTTGAGCAAGAGGTCGAGGGTGCCGGTGCCGGAAGGGTTCCAGCCGAAGGTTCCGCCGGGGCCGAAGACTCGGAACGTGCCGCCGGCGAGGTTGACGGTGGATTGGAGCGTGCCGGAGGCGGTGGGGACGGCGTAAGTACCGTTTGGCTGGACGTTGGCGACGCCGGTGAAGCCGTCGTCAAAGACCGTACCGCGGACGATGCTGAGGGTGGCGCTGCCTACGACCAGGGGGCCGGAGCGGGGGTTGGCGGAGTCGATGGTGATCTGACCGGTGCCGGAGAGGGTGGTGGTGCTTTGGCCGGAGGGGTCGGCGGGGAAGGCGGAGGAGAAACTGGGGGAGTGTTTGAGGGTGAGGGAGGCGCCGGCGGAGACAGAGATGCTGGTGACGTCTTGGGTGTAGTTTTCCCAGATGAAGGCGCCTTCCTCGATGGCGAGGGTGCGGATGTTGTTATTGCGGACGTCCGGGGAGATGAGTGTGGAGGTTTTGGTGCCGATCTTGCGCGCCAACACTGAGCCGATTGTCGGGCCGGGGGTGTAGGTTTGGTCGGAGTCGGGGTTGAAGATGACGCGGGCGCTGAGGCCGGGGGTGGAGATGCCGCTGGTGGGGACTCCGGAGAAGCCGCGACGGAGCTCGATGGTGGGAAAGCCTTGAAAGGCGGTGAAGCGGAAGTCGTCCTTGAAAACGAAGTTGCCGCTGACGGAGTCAAAAAAGAAGAAGAAGTAGGCGGGTTTTTCGAAGATGGCGACGCCGGCGATGTTGAGGGAGGAACCGAAGGCTTGGCTGTTTTGCACATCGCCGGTGAAGGTGAGGGTGGAGGTGGCGGGGACGGTGATGTTGTAAGCGGTGGTGAAATTCGCGCCGGGGAGGGTGGCGGAGGTGCTTTCGCCGAGGACCAGCCGGGCGGGGTCGGAGGTGGCGGAGGCGAAGGTGAGGGGCAAGCCGGTGGTGGTCCAGTTGCCGCCGGAATAGGTGAGGGAAGAGATGGTGCGTGTGGTTGAGTCGTTGGAGTTGATGCGGGTGCCGAGGGAGGCGGTGGTGGCGTCGAACCGGAGGCTGAGGGGACCGGTGGGGGGGAGGACGGAGGTTACACCGCCCAAGAGCCAGTTGGCGGCGGACCAAGCGGGGTTGGCGGGGTCAGTGTCGCCGGTCCAGAGATAGACCTGGGCCGAGGCGGGGTGTGTGGTGGCGGCAAGCAGGATTGCGAAGGCGAGGGGGCGGCGCGAGATGCGGGACAGCGGGTAAGACATTATCTCTCTCCAAGGGAAGACGAATTAGGAAGCGTCACGTCGGAGCAAGCTTACCGCGCGGCAGGGCATGTCGGAAAGGAATTTTTGCGGTGTGGGAGCGGCGACGATTTTGGGAGGGGGTTGTTCAATATGCCGCACCCGGGAGGTGGGGTTGTGGGGAGGATGGGGTGATAGGGTGGGGCGTCGCCCGGCGATTGTTGGGCGGGAAGAGGTGGTCGCTATGGCTGGGACGTTGCGTGTGATTCAGGGGGGAATGGGTGTGGGTGTGTCGGGGTGGAGGTTGGCGCGGGCGGTGGCGGGGTGCGGGGAGCTGGGGGTGGTGTCGGGGACGGGGCTGGTGGTGGTGCTGGCGCGGCGGTTGCAGATGGGGGACGTGGGGGGGGAGATGCGGCGGGGGATTGGGGCGTTTCCGGTGGCGGAGATGGGGCGGCGGGTGTTGGAGCGGTACTTTGTGCCCGGTGGGAAGGGGGCGGGGGTTGCGTTTAAGGGGACGCCGTTGCCGCAGGTGGAGATGTCGCGGGAGGCGGTGGAGCTGACGGTGGTGGCGAACTTTGTGGAGGTTTGGCTGGCGAAGGAGGGGCGGGGGGGAATGGTCGGGGTGAATTATCTGGAGAAGATTCAGACGCCGACGCTGGCGAGTGTGTACGGGGCGATGCTGGCGGGGGTGGACTTTGTGCTGATGGGGGCGGGGATTCCGAGGCACATTCCGGGCGCACTCGACGGGCTGGCGGAGGGGAGGGCGGTGGAGATGAGGTTGGATGTGGAGGGGGTGTTGCCGGGGGAGGAAGTGGCGAGCCGGTTTGATCCGGGGGAGTTCATGGGTGGGGCTGCGCCGAAGCTGGGGAGGCCGGGTTTTTTGGCTATAGTGTCGTCGGCTACGCTGGCGATGACGTTGGCGCGGAAGAGCAACGGGAGGGTGGACGGGTTTGTGGTGGAGGGGGCGACGGCTGGGGGGCACAATGCTCCGCCGCGCGGGCCGATGCACTTGAGCGTGCGCGGCGAGCCGGTATACCGTGCTCGCGACCAAGCCGATCTGGACAAGATCCGGGAGATCGGGCTGCCGTTTTACCTTGCCGGGGGGTTTAGGGTTCCGGGGCGGCTGGCGGAGGCGACGGAGCTCGGGGCGGCTGGGGTGCAGGTGGGGACGGCGTTTGCGTTTTGCGAGGAGTCGGGGATCGAAGAGGGAATCAAGGCGGAGGTTCTTCGTCGGAGCATTGCCGGTGAGGTGGAGGTGTTTACCGACCCGCTTGCGTCGCCGACGGGGTTTCCGTTCAAGGTGGTGGGAGTCGGGGGGACGCTGTCGGAGGCGGGAGTGGAGCGGGAAAGGGGACGGGTGTGCGATCTGGGGTATCTGCGGAAGCTTTATCGAAAGTGCGATGGGTCGGTGGGGTATCGGTGCGCGGCGGAACCGGTGGAGGCGTTCGTGGGCAAGGGGGGCAAGGCGGAGGAGGCGGCGGGGAGGAAGTGCATCTGCAACGCGCTGTTCGGCACGATTGGCTTGGGGCAGGTGCGGGGGGATGGGAGCGTCGAACCGGCGATCGTCACGGCGGGGGACGATGTGGCGGGGCTGGCGCGATACCTTCAGCCGGGGCGGACGACTTACACGGCGCGTGAGGTGGTGGCGGCGGTGCGAGGCGGGGGGGTTAATGGAGACGGACGACCAGCGCTGGCGGAATCTCGGGGCGTCGCGACCAGGTGAAGGGCGACCGGAGGCGGGTGTCGGCGGGGAAGGCGGGTTCTTCCAGGGCGGTCAGTGCAAAGCCGGCTTGGAAGCACTCGCGAAGGAGGGTGCTGAGGGGGCGGTGGAAGAGCATGTGGGGGCGCGGCTGGTCGAGAAGGCCCCGGGAAGGGTGAGGCCAGTCGGAGAGGTATCGCGTAACGATCAAGCCGAAGACCTGCGAGGGGTTCCCGCCGTCGTCGCCACCGTCGTTCTGGTGGGCGTACTTCAGCGGCTCGTTGGAGTGGAACGCCGGGTGGGCGACGGAAAAGACGAAAGGGCAGCCGGGCTTGAGGGACTTGCGGACGGCGGAGAGGAGTGGCCCGAGGGTGGGGAGGTCCATCATGGCCATCGAGCAGACGGCGGCGTCGAGGTTTTGGTCGCCGATGACGGCGAGGACTTCGGATTCGATGCAGGCGTCGGCTGAGTGGTAGTCGACGGTGCCGTGCTCTGGGCGGTGGCGCAGCTTGGCGAGCTCGATGAGGCGGGAGGACCCGTCAAAGGCGGTGACAAGAGAACCATTTCGGCCGAGGCGGCGGGCGTAGTTTCCGTTACCACAGCAAGCGTCGAGGATGCGCTGGCCGGGGAGGGGTTTGAGGAGGTGATCGGTGGTGGGGATGATGAGGGTTTTTTGGAAGTCGTTGCCGTCGGCGATGGCGCGGTCCCAGTGGTCGGCGATGTGGTTCCAGTCGTCGCGGTAGTCGTGCATGGGGTGAGGGTAGGGGGGTGGCGTGGGGGAAGATTCGCCACAAAGCCTAGGAGGCCGCGGAGGAACACGCAGGGGAGAGGGTTGGAAGGGTTACGGTCGTGTTTGGAATTCTTGGAGGTGGGTCCAGAGCGAGGCGGAGCGTTCCTGTCGCTGGGAGATGTAGCGGAAGGTGGCAAGCTGGTGGCGGCGGTCGGCGATGGGGACGACCGTGTGACCACGGGAGCACACCGCGCCGGGCAAGTCGGAGCGAATCGCGCGGGAAAAAAGCGTCTTGCACGCGCCGACGAGCTTGCGGTCAAAGTCGAACAGTCGCGGCAGGCCGACCAACAGGTGCATGTGGGTTGCCGCGACCGACAACGCCAGCGCCCGCACAGGCATCGACTCGCACACGCGCACGAACTCGCGGGCGACCACCCGGCGAATCCTCGGCGGCAGGGCCACCGTGCCGTTCAGCCGAACCGGCATCCAAGTGCGCAAGTGGACGTGCTCGTTCGGGCGGGGCGGGTTTTTGTAGTCGCCGGAGGAATGGATGCGGTGCCGCCGCGAACGAAACCCGCGCGGGTCGCCGTGCAACCAGGAACTCTTTGTTTGCCAGATGAGATGAACCCATCGGTACGTAAGAGGGGGTCGGGTGGGTGGCACGGGAGGAAATCATCCGCAGCTTGCGCTGCGGCGTTCAGTGCCGGATAGTCGCGAACTTTGTTCGGACGCCGCAGCGCCAGCTGCGGATGATTCTCAGGTTGCCATTGCGCGGGTGGTGATCTCGGTTTTGAGGGTGGCGAGGAACTCGGAGAGCGGAATTGCGCCGAGGTCTTTTCCGGCGCGGGTGCGGACGGCGACTTTGTTCTCGGCGACTTCCTTTTCGCCGAGCACGAGCATGTAGGGGGTTTTGGCGAGGGTGGCGAGGCGGATTTTGGCGCCGATTTTGTCGGGGCTGTTGTTGAGGTCTGTGCGGACGCCGGCGGACTTGAGCTCTTCGGCGACTTTCGTGCCGTAGTCGGAGAAGCGCTCGGAGATGGTGAGCACGGCGACTTGTGTGGGGGACAGCCAGGTGGGGAAGACGCCGGCGAAGTGTTCGATGAGGACGCCGATGAACCGCTCCATCGAGCCGAAGGGGGCGCGGTGGATCATCACGGGGCGGTGAGGCTGGTTGTCGGCGCCGGTGTAGGAGAGGTCGAAGCGTTGGGGGAGTTGGTAGTCGACTTGGACGGTGCCGAGTTGCCATTCTCTGCCGATGACGTCGCGGACGACGAAGTCGATTTTCGGGCCGTAGAAGGCGGCTTCGCCGGGTTCCTTGGTGAAGGGGACGCCGAGGGAGGTGGCGGCGGAGACGCAGGCGGATTCGGCTTTGTCCCATTGGTCGGCGCTGCCGACGTACTTGGCGCTGTCGGGGTCTCGCAAGCCGACGCGGACGCGGTAGTCGGCCATGCCCAGCGTGCCGAGCACAATCTTCACCAGCTCGAGGCAGCCGAGAAGCTCAGCCGCGACCTGCTCCTCGGTGCAAAAGAGGTGGGCGTCGTCCTGGGTAAACCCGCGGACGCGGGTCATGCCCCCTAGCTCGCCGGACTTTTCCCAGCGATATACCGTGCCGAACTCGGCAAGGCGGACGGGGAGGTCGCGGTAGGAGTGGGGGTCCGAGGCGAAGATGCGGATGTGCATTGGGCAGTTCATGGGCTTGAGGAGATAGCCGTCGATGTCGCCCTTCTCCATTCGGTTGGAGAGCTCGCCGCAGGAGCAGTTGTCCTTGGCGAGGAGGTCGATCATCTCGCGGTCGACAAGCGGTGGGAACTGCGATTCGCGGTAGTACGGGTAGTGGCCGGAGGTTTTGTAGAGGCCGAGGCGGCCGATGTGGGGGGTGAAAACCTGCGAGTATCCCTGGCGGCGGAGGTGCTCGGAGATGAAGTTCTGGAGCTCTTGGCGGACGATGGCGCCCTTGGGTTTCCAGAGGACCAGGCCCTGGCCGACGGCGTCGTCGATGGTGTAGAGCCCGAGGGCCGGGCCGATGACGCGGTGGTCGCGCTTGCGGGCTTCCTCTTGTTGTTTGAGCTGGGCTTCGAGTTGGGCTTTGTCGAAGAAGGCGGTGCCGTAGATGCGCGTGAGTTGTTGTCGGTCGGAGTCGCCGCGCCAGTAGGCCCCGGCGACGGACATGAGTTTGAAGGCTTTGACCTTTCCGGTGGAGGGGATGTGGGGTCCGCGGCAGAGGTCGAGGAATTCGCCTTGGGCGTAGAGGGAGACGGAGGTTTCGCCGGCTGCGGCGAGTTCGTCGATGATTTCGTCTTTGAAGCGTTGGGACTGGTCGTGGAGTCGGGATTTTGCGGCGGCGGGGTCGACGTTTTCGCGGGAGAAGGTGAGGTCTTCGGAGATGACTTTGGCCATCTCGGCTTCGATTTTGGGGAAGTCGTCGGCTGAGATTTTGGTCCCGGCGGGGAACTCGAAGTCATAGAAGAACCCGCCCTCGATGACGGGGCCGATGGTGTATTGCAGGTCTTTGCCGTAAAGGCGGCGGAGGGCTTGGGCGAGGACGTGTGCGGTGGAGTGTCGGAGGACGGCCAGGGCGTCGGGGTCTTTGTCGGTGACGATGGAGACTTGGGCGTCAGCGGTGAGGGGGTGTGAGAGGTCGACGAGTTTGCCGTCGACCTTGGCGACGATGGCGGCTTTGGCGAGGCCGCGGCCGATGGACTCCGCCAGTTGTTTAACGGTCGAGCCGGGGTCGAGCTGTCGGACGGAACCGTCGGGGAGGGTGATGGCGGGCATGGTGTTGTTTTCGGTTGGAGGAGTGTGGATGGGAAAAAGAAAACGCCCGGAGGTCCGAGCGACGCCGCCCGGGGGTCGGGCGGTAGGTGGGGTTTGGGAATGCACCACTGCTACCGCCGGGGGATGGGCGTCGTCGTAGTCGTCGTGGTGGTGGTTCGGGCGGACATGACCGGCGTGGAATTTACGGCGCGGGGGCGGGGGGGTCAATCGCGCGAGGCTGTTGGGCAGTGACTGGGATCAAAGAACAACGCCCGCGACTCGAAGGTCGTCGGGCGTGATACTTCACTCTAGGGTAGATGTACGGGAGCAAAGTCGGCGTCAGATGTGGGGAAAGTTGCGGCGGGATTTAAGCGGCGGAGTTTTAAGTTGGGAGTTCTAACCTGCGGAGTTTTAAGTTGTGGAGTTTTAAGCTGCGGAGTCTTGTTCGGTTCGGAGTGCGATAACCAAGCCCGTGGCTGCGACGGTGAAGGCGGTGGAGATGAGCATGAGTGGCACGATGGCCGAGAAGTGTGCCGGCTCGATGTTCTGGCCTCGATAGATGAGGTAGGCGGCTACGATGAAGCAGGCGGCTGAGATGGTGATTCGTCGGGTACGTTCGTAAATTTCGTTGAATTGCTGCATTGGTGGGATCCTTCCTCGTAGGGCTACTTAAAATACCGGGGTGACAACCCCGGACAGGTCCATCCAATTGAGGTCAGTACGAACGGCGTGCCACGGCGTTGTTGCGGAAAAGTGGGTGGTTTGGGAGTGGACGGGTTGTGCAAGCGTTGCACAGGGTTGGTATGACGTTGGCACGGGGGGAGACGGAAAATGTGGATTGCGCAATAGATACAGCAATTCTGGCGGTTCCGCTGACGGTGCGCTCACAATGGATGTCGCGCGGGCGGGCGATGATCCTTTGCACAGAGTTTGCATTTGCCCAGAACATGTGCACTCTTTAAATGTCTGTATTTAATGGCTTTATGGTTGTCGAATTGGAATGAGGATAAGTTAAGTACGGATTGATCACTGACTGGTGCGCGGCGAATAAGCAGAAGGCGGAAAGCTGCGACTGTGGGTGAATTGGGGGTGGAGGGAGTAGCTAGGTCGGGAGAATCCCGATGATCTGGGCGGCGCGAGCGAGTGTGGCGCGGGTGAGGAGGACGACGATCTCGGCCGGGAAGTCGGACTCGGGGTTCTCGCGATAGGACTGTGGAATGGTGGCGAGGGCGAGCTCGTGGATTTCGAGGTGAACGGATTTCTCGCGGGCGGTGAGACGCTCGACGTCGTCGCGAGAGAGGGGGCTGGCTGCGTCGTGGGCGAGAAGGAGGGTGGAGATTTGCCAGTCGAGGTAGGAGTGGGTGGTTTCGGCCATGGAGAGCGAAGGATAGTGACAAAGAGGCAGAGTGACAAAGAGAGGAGGTGAAGCAGGCGTTGGGAGGGGTAGGTGGGGGTGGTAGAGTCCCCGCTATGAGTGAGAAGGCGATAACGATTCGAGAGTTTCAGGGGCACATTTCGGCGCGGTACGAGGCAGCCGACCGGGCGCGGGGGGCGGCGAAGACATTTGTCTGGTTCGTCGAGGAGGTGGGTGAGCTTGCGACGGCGATCAACACGGTCGAGAAGGAGCCGGGAAATGCAGCCGCGCGGGAGAACCTGGGGGAGGAGATGGCGGATGTGGTGGCGTGGCTGAGCACGCTGGCGAACATCCTTGACGTCGATCTAGAGGAGGCGGTGCGGCGGAAGTACCTGGGGGAGAACAAGCCGGAAGGGGTGAAGTAGGCCGGTGGGAGGTTTTGGGGTGGAAGGGATGGTCGATGGAGGTGGGAAAGGCGGTTTGACGGCGAAAGGCGTCGCGGTTAACTCTTGCCCGGGTATGAACAACGATGAACCGTATGGGCGAATGTCTTGATCGTGGGAGGGTGAGGACATCCTCACGGGGAAAATTTGCGCCGACTATCTGGGTGTGAAGGAGGGTTTTTACGTAGACGTGGGCGCACACCATCCGTTGGCGCCGTCGAACACGCACGTGCTCTATAAAAGAGGATGGCGGGGAATCAACATCGACGCCATGCCGGGGTCGATGGCGGCGTTCGCTCAGTATCGGCCGGAAGATCGGAACATCGAGTGTGCGGTGTCGCTCAAGCCGTCGACGATGATGTTTTCGATGTTCGACGACGCCGGGCTGAACGGGTTCCTGCCTCAGGCAATGATCGACTCGCACGTGCGGCGGGGATGCAAGCTCGTGGGTCAGACGCCGGTGACGACCAAGCCGCTGTCGCAGA
>JBBRUM010000128.1:0-8997 GCA_038247815.1 Tepidisphaerales bacterium
ATGAGGTACTTCGCTGCCTGCGATCCGCCGCAGAGGAGGATCCCCGCGTAGTGCAGGGTGAGCAGGATCATCGCGGCGATGACCACTCCGAATCCGAGCACGAATGCGCCGCGCGAGCGGCCCTGCTTTTCGTCTTCCGCCCGTTGGAGGGCGTGGTGGAAGGTCAGGTCGAGGTAGGGGCAGAGCAGGAACCCGAGCACGAACACGGGGGCGAGCAGGGCGGCGCCCTCGATCCCCTTCGCGGCGGGTAGGGACAAGTCGCCCCTGACGCCAAGCCAAACGGCTATGCCCACCGACACCGCGAGTGCCCCCCACACCGTTTTGGCGAACTCACGATCTCGCCGCACGGCGTAGATGAGCACGCCGAGCAGGAGCGGGTAAATGCCGATCGTCCACCACCCCAAAAGTTGCGGCAGCATCCAGCCGGCGAAGAACGCCTGAAACACGATCGTTACCCGGGAGAACGAAACCATCGTCCCCCCATGCGCCGCCACCATTGCGCGCGACGCATCTGCGCCTCGCACGACGAAGGGCATGGCAGCCGCTCCCACCACGTTCGGCAGGGCAAACACTAAGAAGGCCCACACGCCCCAATCACGAACGAGCAGCACGGGAAGGAACATTCCGATGCACCACGTCCAGGAGACGCCGAGGTACACCGCCCAGCCCAACATTCCCAATGGCTTGGCCGGTGCTCCCCCGATCCTCATCCGCGCCTGTGTGGTCACCGATTCAATCCCGGATGGCGGCTTTGGTCTTGCTGCGTAGCTTGCGGGCCTTGGCCTGCTGCTTCGGCGTCACGTGAAACACGGCTACGCACTTGCCCACGCGGCGGTCTTTGTCCTGCGGGCGGAAGGTCTGCTGGGAGATGTCCATGTCGACGGTGATGTTGAACTCTTTGCCCGACGCTATCAGCCCCGTGAGTGGCTCGCGTGGTGTAACCCGATACACAGCCGGCCCGACGCACGGCCGCAGAAACTTGTACTCGAGGTGTCGACATACCACCGTGTAATCATTTCCGCACACGCCGAATACGTACATCCCGCCGGCGATTTCAGAGTTGGCAAGCAGCGCCCCGCCGGCCATTGCGTTGTACCAGTTGCGGTTGAATTTTCGGAAGGGGAGAATGGCAGTGAACGTCTCGGCGTCGATCTTTTTCATCTTGATGCCGCTGAAGAACGCCAGCGGCAGCCAAACGAACGAGCAAATCGACGCCCAGAAGTTGTCCCGCACCGACAGCGAGGAGACAAACGCCTCCATCCTGTCCCAAAGCCGGTCGGACCTCCGGCGCGGCGCGACGTACTTTCTGGACCCACCCGCCTTCTTCACACCGACCTTCGCCCCCCCCACATTCCCCACCAGACTCCCCGCCACACTCCCCGCCGTCGCCCCCGCCGTCACCCCGCCCAAGGCCCCAAAAGAACCGCCCTGCTCCCCTCTGGGCGCGTCCATCGGCGGATCAATCGGGTGCGGTGCGGAACTCATGTCAGCTCTTTCTCTGCCTCGTCAGCCCCCGCGCTCGCAACCAGCACGGAGCGCGATGATAGGCCCCAGCGATAGGGCCCCGTTGCCAACCGCCGAAAGCATTGTGCCCACCCCCTCAGTCGACTTCAAATATCGCGTCAATTTCCACCGACGCTCCCATCGGTAGGGCGTTGGTCCCCACAGCCGCCCGCGCGTGCTTTCCCGCCTCCCCAAACACCGCCACCATCAGCTCGCTCGCTCCGTTGGCCACCTTCGGCTGATCGACGAAGTCGTCTTCGCAGGCGACGAACACCCCGAGCTTTACGACGCGCCGGACGCGGGACAGCTCCCCGAGCTCGGCTTTGACCACCGCCAGCAAGTTCACGGCACACTGCCGCGCCGCCGCCGCCGCGCCGTCGATGTCGAGCACCCCCACCTTCCCTGTCGCCAGCAACTTCCCGTCCTTCCCCGGCAACTGTCCAGCGACGAACAGCAGGTTCCCGGTCCGCACGGCCGGCACGTACGCCGCCACTGGCTTGGGGGCGACGGGCAATTCGATCCCCAGTTCTGCCAACCTCGCCTCGGGAGTCTGCCCTGTTGTGTTCATCGCCGTACTCTAATCCCTCCGCCACCCGGAAAGGAAACCCTCCGCCCAACCGCGACATCGGTGGGTAGCGGTGGTTTGAAGTCGTACCCCCACCCCCGTCAAAAACACAATCACCCCGCCATCGATCGGCGGGGTGCAATCTCTCCAAGCAAGCGGGCGAAGGGATTCGAACCCTCGACGTCCAGCTTGGGAAGCTGGCATTCTACCACTGAATTACGCCCGCGAGAGCGTGAGGGCCGATCCTACCCCCGGCGCGGGCTCTGTCAAACGCGACCTCGACTCTAATCCGCCATCGCGTCGATCCTCTTGAGTTGCGACTGGCTCATCTGCCGCGCGACCGCACCCAACGTGCCGAAGCCGCCGAGGAAGACCGCGAAGCTCATCAACAGCCACTTCGGTCTGGGGTCGACGCCGCCCTTCCAGGCAGTGAGGAGGTCGGCTTGGATCAGGACATTGCTCAGGGCGTAGCTGCACAGGAAGCTCATGACACCGGCTGCGCCGATGAGCAGCACCAGTACGACAAGTGTCTTTGGTTTCTCTGACTGGCCCTCCCCGTCGTCTAACGAAACGAATCCGAACTCCGGGCGCATCGACATGAACGGGCGCCGGCTAACTATGTCAACCGGGGTGCCCCCCGCACCATTCACGGCAGCCGGTGGGAGACGATCTGAAGTTTTGGCCTTGGACAGCAGAGCCATAACACCCAGATACGATTCGCTGCCCGCTGAGGCAAAATCCCCCAACCTTCCCGGCCTACCTAGACTCCCAAGACCCCACGGAGCAGTTCGAATTAGTATTAGACAATATGTTTCGGTTTATTGCAAAACAATGCGGCCCGGAAGAGTGTGTCTTCCGGGCCGCCAAGATAACTGTCGGAAAGGAGCGGAAAAGGAGGGGGGGAACCGTCTCCGCAGTCACCTTCCGACAGATTCGGTTGCGCTAGCTTTCGCCCGCGCACCCGGTACTTAGAACATTAACCTTGTCTCGCCGGTTTTCAATGACACTGTCAACAATCCGAATTACAGAACTTTCGGTGGTTGAAGAAGGTTGGAGTTCGACGAGGGATCAGTTAAGTTTAGATATCTCCATTTTTGTCTCACCCTCTGTCCAGTCCCCACCCAATCGAGGCAGTTAAACAAGAGTCTTTCGTGCGTCACTCACCCGACTAGGTGACGCACACCGGCAGGGCGGACGCAAGTCCGCCCTGTCTTTTTTTGCAGGGGGCCATGGCTTTATGGCTTGTTGGAGTTGTCGGACATCCAGCGGAGGCGGAGCTCTTGGGGGAGCTGGTCCCCGGGTGCCCGGGCTGAAGCCTCATTAAGCAGTTGCGCTGCGCGTTCGGTGTCGCCGCCGTGGTAGGAGATGTATCCCAGCAGCAGCACCGCCATCGACTCGTCCTTGTTTTCCACGGCCAGGCGTTTGAGGTCGTTGACGAGGGTCTGGAGTCGCTCCTCGCCGAGGGTTTTTTTGAGGTCGTATCGGGCGTTGAGGACGGCGGGGTCGGTGGCGACGGCTTGGCGGAGTGATGTTTCGGCGCGAGCGAAGAACCCGCCGCCGAGTTCGGCGTGCATGCGAGCGACGAGGACCGTCGCGTCGCCCGGGGCGTATTTTCGCACCATTTCGTAACGGTCTACGGCACTGGCGAACCGGCCTTTGGCGGTGAGCTCCTCGGCCGACTGGATCAACTGTTTGACCGCTTCATTGCCCTGTCGCGCTGCGAGAGAGTCGACGTTGAGGGACTTGCCGGGACGAACCGTGTCGCGGACCTCGCCGGGCGGCGGGGGGGGCATGCCCAGCGTGTCGGAGGCGGAGGGGCGACTGGTGGTGATGTCGGGGTTGCCGCTTGCTTTGGGCGGGGTTCCGGTCCCGCCGATTCCGGACTTGGAGGGTGCGGCGGGCTGTTTGGGGGTTCTGGTGCGGGCGGATTCGCGGTCGGACTCCATTCGGCGGAGTTCGGCGAGGAGTGGGTTTCGCTGGGCGGGGTCGATTTGGGTGGCGCGGGGTGCCCCACCGACCTGTGCTTGGACGACGCCCGGGGTGACTTGTGCGGCTTGCCCGGGTCGGGCGTCGATTTGTCGTGAGGGCAACTGTGCGCCGCCGGGCAATTGGCCGGCGGGGGTGTTGCCCGTCTGCGGGTTGGCTTGACGGTATTGTTCTTCGAGCTGTGCCTGACTGAGCATGGTCCGCTGCTGTTCGAGGCGGAGGGTCCTCATGACGGCGGGGTCGAGTGGGGGCTCGCTGGCGCGTCGGAAGTCCTGCGAGCGGTTGAGCAGGAACTGGTCTTCGTCGTTGAGCAGCGGGAGTGGCCGTACGCCCAACAAGGGCGACGCGGTGAGCACTTGTGTGGAGACGCGCCCGTTTCCGTCTTGCACCGAGGCGGGGAAAATGAGCTGCGCCGAGCCGCCCGCCCCGGGTCGGATGACGGGCGTGCCTGGCGGGACGTTGGCTTGGATGTCTTCGACGCCGGGCGACTGGGGTCGTTGGAAGACGAACTGTCCGGTGTAGGAGTTGAGAACGAAGTTGGAGGGTACGTTGGAGGTGGCTGTCGTGCCGGAGTAGAACGGGACGGCGTAGGTGCCGGCGGGGAGTGTCGGGGCGGCCGGGGAGACCGGGGGGTTGCCCGCCCGTAGTGACCTGTCCGATGGCAGTCCGCCGCGACCGCCGAACGGCTGGGTCGGATCGCCGGTGAGTCGGCCGCGGAACCCGCGACCACCCGTGACGCGGTTGAAGGCGATGTCGTCAGCCGAGTAGAGCTGGAGGTTGTTGGGGCGGGAATTGAGCCCGCCCGAACCGACGCGTGTGTTGGCGTCGCGTGCCGTGCCGTTCTGGTTGGCTTGGACTTGCCCCCACGCCGACTGTCCGGCGGCGAGCACGGCCGCCGTGAGGATGGTCGCCACTGATCCGCCGAGCTTTAGACGTGACTTCATAAACGGTCTCCAAATCGAACAGGCCCGTGTGCTCTGGAGTTGCATCGCTTACAGCGCGACTCCAACTCCGAGGGCTTGGGCGAGTTCTCTAAAGTATATCGACTTCACCGCGTCCGCCACGGCAAGAATCGCGGTTCGGGCGCACTTTTCGTCCATTTCGGCGGGATTCTGGCCATGGGGGGGTGCCGTTGGCGGATATTCCCGCTTGGCAGGGTGCTGTTGCGCCTTTGTCGCCCTGAACGGGGTGGACGGTGGTGGAAGGCCGGCGGCTTACCCGATGAATTCGAGGGCGTAGAGGGTGATCAGGGTGATTCCGCCCGAGAGCGTGGCGATTGCGAGGGCGAGCTTGACCCTGCGTACGCGGGCGTCGCTGTCGGCTTCCTGGGTTGCGGTGGGTGTTGTTGCGTTTGCGTGTCGTCCGCGGGCGGTGAGGCAGTTGTTGCAAACGACGTCGGCGCCGGCGGTTTGGACTTCGGTGGGCGAATACGTACCGCGGCAGTCGGCGCAGACGATCTTCGAGGTGTGTTTTTTCTTCGAGTCTTCCGTGCCGCATCCGACGCACCAGTATTGCCCCCCGGAGTCTTTCATTCGTTTGGCGCGGGTGACGTCCGTCTTGCATTTGACGCACAATTTGGCTTCCGTTGCAGTAGCCATGACGGCCTCCCTTGCTTGTCGGCGTCCCGCCGGTGCGCCGAGCCATCGACATCCGGCGATGTGTCGCACAGAAATCGAAGACGGCGCACCCGAATGCGGTGCGGCCAGAACTGGCCCAGTTCGTATCGAACAGCCTTCGCGCGCCTGTTTCCGGAGAACTTGATTTGACGGGTCCGACACTTCCGTCGGACGAACAGATTAGACGTGCGGAGGGAGCATACACCGAAGCTGGAGGTGTGTGCAATCAATTCTTCTTGTCGATTTGGGCGACTTGGCAATAAACGGAAATTCTGTTCCGGGGTCGTATTCACCCGGGGACAGAACAAAGAGGGGTGGCGCGATCGCCGAGTTAAGCGGCGAGTCGAACAGCGGGGTCGCGGAGCTCCGCGACGGTCGTTGGTACAGCACTTTGAGTAACGTGGATCTCACGACCTTCGCCATCGAGTTCGTGCATCGGGCGGGTGCGGAAGACGGAGACTTGGCCGCGCATTGTTCCCGAGACGCGAGAGAGTTCCGTGGCGACCTGTCGGGTTTCCACCATGCCGGCGCGGAGCTTCTGGGCGTTGCTGGCGACGGTGGCGATGTTGGTTGATATCTCCTCGGTGCCGCGGGCGGCTTCCTGGATGTTGCGGGACATTTCGTTGGTCGTGGCCGTTTGCTCCTCGACGGCGGAGGCGATGGTGGTTTGGTAGTCGCTGACGCGGTTGATGACTTCGGAGACTTTTTTCATTTCGGCGGAGGAGTTTTCGACGTCGGTGCGGATGACCCCGATGCGTTTGGAGATGTCCTCGGTGGCTTTGGCGGTCTGGGCGGCGAGGTTTTTGACTTCGTTGGCGACGACTGCGAAGCCCTTTCCGGCTTCGCCGGCGCGGGCGGCTTCGATGGTGGCGTTGAGGGCGAGGAGATTGGTTTGGGAGGCGATTTCGTCAATGACTGAGAGGACCGAGGCGATCTCTGCGGAGCTTTGCCCGAGCTTCGAGGTGGCGGTGGCGGCGAGCGAGGCGATTCCCACGGCGTCGCGGGCGACTTCGGCGGCCTTGCTCGCGGACTGGGCGATCTCCTTGATCGAAGCCGTCATTTCCTCTGCGCCGGCGGCCAGGGTCGCCACCGAACGAGTGATTTCCTCGCACGCCTGACTTGTAAGTTGGGCCTGTTGGTCGGTCTGGTTGGCTTGGTCGTCCATGGCGGTTGCGAAGGACTGGAGCTGTTCAGAGGTGGAGCTGAGGGCCGTGGCGGACTTGCCGGTTTCCTCAATGAGGGTGGAGAGACGTTGCATGCCACTGTTCATTCTGGTGGCGGCGATTCCGAACTCGTCTTGTGTGCGGGACCGCATGCGCTGGGAGAGATCGCCCTCCTCCATGGCTTTGGCGATGCGCTGCATGCCCGTGGCGGCGACGAGAAGACTCATGCTGAGTCTCATCGCGATCCACATCCCCACGCCGGCGACGAGGACGGTGACCGCCAGCGCAGCCGAGATCGAGAGAGTCTGCTCCCACCTGACGGTCGTGATCTCGGTCGCCACCGCTTTGCCCAGCGCCGCCCGGACCTCGCCGACCCCTGCTTGCACGGCGTCACCGGCCGGAACAACTTGCGCGACGAAGAGCTTGTCGGCAGCATCGAGCTGGTTGGCCTGGACCAGTTCCAGCGACTTGGCCAAGGCGGTTTGAAACCGTGTGAAATCGCTGATGAGTGTTTTGACGACGGCCGAGACCTCCGCGTCGACGACCCCCGGGTGTTCGGTGAGCTTCTTCGCCTTCTCGGCGGTTTCCGCGGAGACCTTTTCCAGCCGCGCCGTGAACGCAGCGGCGGCGCTGGGGTTCTTCGCGCTCACCTTGCCGTAGCCGGCCATGGACATTTGGCCGGCGCCGACACCGATCTCATGAACGACTCCGCGGGCGGCAAGTCTGCCCGTGATCAAATTTTCGTAGTTCGACGCCGTCGCCCGTGTCACCACGACGAGGATTGCCGCGATGATGACCATCCCCGCGACGCCCACGAGGGAACTCATCACTTGACGCTTGCGTAAAGACATTGACATTGGGCTGCTCCGCTTACTCGCACACACTGCCACCTGAACGCCGGCACTTCCCGGCGGAGTCATCGAGATGGCCTCACAGTGTGAGTGCTCAACAGATTGAGCCACTCACTCCCGCTGTTGTTCGACGTGCGACTGGCTTAACTAGAATGGGCCGCGCCAAAACAATTGTCAGAAAGCTGGATTTCGGATGAATTCAAGCAAAACGCACCCGAGCTCCCACGTTTCTCTGCAGAATACGACGCGGCGTGTAGGCGGTGGCAGGGGACAAAAAGAGAAGCCGCTGGTGTGGTCGGGTTCACCAGGCGGCTTCTCACGAAAATTCTGTTTTTACGTACGGACAATCATTATCTCGAACTAGACCCGGCAAAAGTATGCCGGCGGTTAGTCGGGTGATTTGCCTTCCTTGAGATCTATCGGCTTGGTCAGCGTTGTGAGTTCATACCCATAAATGGGGGGTGCTACATAAATTGCGTGCGATGCTCCGCCGGTGGGTTCAGAATGGGGCAGTTGCGTTGTTTTCATCACGTTTGAATTGTGACATTGGTCGACTTAATGGAATGAGGAATGAGTCTCGATTGAGCGGATGGGCGCCGTTGGACCGCCAAGTGTGAGTTGATGACCCGTGGACAACCTGCTGTCACGAGGGGGGTGAGCGTGCGTTGGGGGAAGTGGCGAGTAAGCTCAAAGGCATGCACATCCGAGACTTACACACATCGCGCGGGTTTCACCCGTTATTTTGTATGACGAGCGCTTGCCTACCACAACATGTGGTGTACCATGGCTCCGGACGCTTGGACTTGACAGAGTTGCTTAGCACCTGACAAAGTCCGAACACCAGCATATCATTTCTCTCGTCTTCAGGGTAACTTGGAGTACACACCCGGGCAGTAACAACGAAGCAACTCGTTGGATGCGTTGGGTGGGTCACGTTCGGGTTGTCCGGTCAGTGTGACATGGATTGTTGCGCTGATGGAGTGCTCGCCTCGGCTGCCGAACTGCTCGGTGGTCGTCTGGCGTCCGTCGAAGGATCGGCGGTTGCCCTTTCTAGGTTGCGGCTTCGGTGCTGTGACCGTTTGTCAGGAAGGTCTGGGGCTTGCCATGGCAATTTTGTGCGATACGCAAATTCGTGAACTCATCGGGATTGAACCGTTTGAGGACAACGTTAAAAGGCCGGGGAAGATTTCTTACGGCGTTTCCTCGTACGGTTACGACCTTCGGGTGGGTTCGGTTTTCAAGATATTTACGAACGTGAACTCGGAGATCGTGGACCCGAAGCGGTTTTCCGAGCGGTCGTTTGTGACGATCGA
>JBBRUM010000129.1:0-8977 GCA_038247815.1 Tepidisphaerales bacterium
ATTTGTGGCATGTGATGGTGCTGGTGGGGGCGGCGATGCACTGGTGGGCGGTGTGGGGGGTGGTGGTGGGGGGCGAGAGGCAATGAGTCAATGAAGGGGGGAGGCGAAGCGGGGAGAAGGGTGGGGGGGGAGGGTGCGTAGAATGGGGGATGAGCGACGAGCGGAGATTGGCGGAAGAGTTGGAGGAAGACGGGGCTCCGGGAGCGGAGGGTGAGGTGGGGAGGGATGGGTTTGGGGGCGTGGTATTGGGGTTTGCGGGGGGGATGATGATGTTGTTTGGGTTGCCGTTGGCGGTGGCGTTGCCGGCTGGTCTGATTTGGGGGAAGAACAAGGACGGGGGTACGATTTTGGCGTTGTTGGGTGTGACGGTGGTGGGCGCGATTTTTGTGTACGCGGCGAGCTTGCTGCTTGGGGCGGGGATTAAGGCATTGAAGGGGGGAAAGAGGGCTTAGGGGTGGATGCGGAGTGGATGGGCGGGAAGGCCGGGGTTGGAGGCGAGTGCGATCGCCCGGCGGGTTCGGTGGATGGAATGGCGGGGTGGGCCAATGTCCCCGGCAGGTCTCGAACCTGCAACCCTCGACTTAGAAGGTCGATGCTCTATCCAGTTGAGCTACGGGAACGGGTTGAAAGACGATAGTCGATCTGTATCTGTAAGACAAAGGGATACAACGGCGCTTGGGGGGGCGGTTCAGGTTTTGATGAGTTTACGGTTGATGGTGGCGGGGCGTCGAGGGGGGAGGCGCGGAGTTTCGGGAGCTGGGCGGCGCGACGGGTCAGACCCGCGCCCACGGGCTTGTGAAAAAGTGTCGCACAATCCAACGGAGGTTTCAGGTGAGGCTTGATGCTCGCGGACCGGGATGGGCGTAAGGCGGGCAGATTCGGAAAGAGGAGAGACCCCGAGCCATTCGCGAGCGCCGTGGCGGGGAGGGGGATGCGTTGCGTTGGATTGTAGATGCAATCAGTTAGGCGATGATTGAAGCGGCGCAGGTTCAAATTCTTTCGGCTGGGTTGTGGGCGGTTGTCGGGGTGGGGGCGAGGCTGGGGTTCACGATGGGTTTGTCAGGTGTGGGGTGTTTCGGCGTGGAGGAACTCTTCGAAGGACTCGGCGTAGGAGAAGGCGACGGCTTGGGGGGGGAGAACCGTGGCGGGTTCGGCGATTTTTCGGAGCAGCATTTCGACTGCTTGCTTGGCGAGGGGGTATTGGGGGGTGATGTAGGTGGGAATGGTGGTGTCTGCGATTTGGAGGAGTGTGTCTGCGAAGGTCATGAGTCGGAGGTCGTCGTGGACGTTGATTTGCAGTTCTTTGGCGACGACAAAGACCGCGAGCATTTCCGTGTCGCCGTAGGTGAGAATGGCGGTGGGGGGCGAGTTGGACCTGAGCAGTGCGGTGAGGTAGGGGCGAATTTGGGGGGTCCGGAGTGAGTCGTGTTCGCGGAGGATGCGGGGCGCGAGGCCGGCTGCGGACATGGCGGCGAGATAGCCGTTTTGGCGGTCGTGGGCGGAGTAGTGGGCGGAGTCGAAGGTTGTGGCTGCGTGGCCGAAGTTGAGGAAGGCGATGTTGCGGTGGCCCTCGGCGATGAGTCGTTGGGTGGCGGCGAGCGCGGCGGAAAGGTCGTCGGGGAAGATGCAGTCTCCGTCCTGCTTGGAGTTGATCCAGACGGAGGGGATGCGGTTGTCGCGGATGATGTTGATCATCTTTGCGGGGATGTGATCGGTGTAGTTGATGAGGAGCCCGTCGACGCAGACTTGGCGGAGGATTTTGGGGACGAGCCCCTCGTCGGTGAGCTTTTCGTCGGGAAGGCGGGTGAGGAGCATGCTGATGTCGTGGGCGGCGAGTTCGTCGTGGATGGTGCATTGCGTGCGGGGCGACATGGTCGAATACGAGCCGCTGGTGCTCATCAGCAATGCCACGCTGTCAAAGGCGCCGGAGCGGGTTGCCCGGGCGGCGGAGTTGGGGCGGAAGTGGAGTTGCCGGGCGACTTCGATGATCTGCGCCTCGCGGGCGGGCGAGATGCGGACCTTGCGTGCCTTGCCACTGAGGACAAGACTGACGGTGGACTTGTCGACGCCAACGGCTTCGGCGATTTCGCGGAGGGTGGGTGATGTTCTTTTTTTGGTCATACCTGCTCCGGTCAGACTCCCGTGGAGGTCGGGTGTCGGCGGAGTGGGCATGTTAGCGTGAAGTTGATTAGAGCGGTAGGAACGACAATGGGGTGTCGGGGTCGCCGCCGGGGAGGGATGCTGTTGCGCTGGAGGGATCGCCCTGACCGGCGCGGCCGAATGCAGCCGGTGGAGGTGGGGCGGGGGGTAAACCCCGGCTTGGCGCGGCGCGCATGGCCGGGGATTCTTCCGGCGGCGGGAGCAGCGGAGAGCGGAGCGGGCGAATGCCGTTGAAGTTGTTCGGTGGGGGGGCGGGGGGCAGTGTGTTGCCCAGATTCGCCAGGAGCAAGTTGAGGTCGGTCTGGTCGATGTTTCCGTCGCCGTTGAGGTCACCTTGGCTGTAGGAGGCGTTGGAGGCGCCGAGGTTTGACGTGAGGATTTGCTGGTCGGCGGACGTGACGCTGCGGTCGTGGTTGACGTCGCCTTCGAGAATGTAGAAGTCGGCTTGGAGGTTGTTGGCGAGGTAGTTTCCGGCGCGGTCTTCGATGGCGCTGTTGGGTGCGGTGAGGCGGTAGTTGCCGTTGGGCAGGCGTGCGGGTGAACCGGGGGGGAGGGAGACTCGGGCGGTGCGGGTGGGGGTGTCGAACGTGACGGCGAGGCGGGAACCCTTGTATCCGCGTCCAGTGGTGAGGTTGAGAAGCGTGAAGTCGAAGTTGGCGACGCTTGGGCCGACGTCTTCGGAGAACGGCAGGGAGACGATTTGTGGCCCCGGGGCGAAGGAACTGGCGCCGGCGGTGGGGGCGACGGTGTCGATGGTAAATGAAATCGCGTCGGAGGCGGCGGAGTCGGCGAGGGGCGCGAGGGAGGCGACGACGGTCGCCGTGTGAAGTCCGAAGGCGAGTGGCGACGGGGGGGAGAGGCCGAAGGTGCCCGAGGCGGGGATGATAACGGATCGGGAGAGCACGCCGTTGATGAAGAGTTTGGCGGTCACCCCTGGCTTGCCGGTTCCGGTGAACTGGGGTCGGGTTTGGCGGGTGATCCGGTCGGCTGGGTCGAAGCCGGAGTCGCTGGTAGCGGGGAGCACGGGGGTGGCTGGGCGGGTGAGGGTCGAGGCGACGGGCGTGTTGGGCGAAGCGCCGAGCGTGTTGGAAGCGCGGAGGCGGTAGTAATACGGGGTGGCGGGGGAGAGTGTGGCGTCGGTGTACTGGATCGCCCCGGCTGGAAGGGTCGCGAGGGGCAGGAATGCGACGCCGTCGAGGCTGCGCTCGAGGAGGTAGGAGGTTTCGTTCTCGGCGACGTCGGTCCAGGCCAGGGTGATCGAGGTGGAGGAGGTGGTGAGGGTGATGTTGGTGGGGGCGGCGGGTGGGCCGGGAAGGGTGGCGGCGACGGCGGTGTTGGAGAAGGTGTCGGGGGTCGGGCCACCGGCTGCGAGAATGCGGTAGGAGTAGGTCGTGCCGGCGAAGAGGTTGAAGTCGGAGAAGGCGGTGGTTTGGGCTGCGAGGGTGGCGATGGTCGAGAACGGGGCGGACCCATTTCGGCGCTGTACGACGAAACCGGATTCGTTGGTGGCGTTGTCGGTCCAGCGGAGGGTGATCGAGGCGGGCGAGGTGGCCAGCGCCGACAGATTCGACGCGGCGGCGACGGAGCCGGGGATCACGTACGACGAGTAAAGCGGGAGCTTCCGGAAACCGGCAGGCCCGATGGTTTGGGAGGTGCCAAGCGTCTGGGTGACTCCCGATCGCACTTCGCGGACCCAGTTGTTGTTCCAGCTCCCGGCGACGGTGATCGCCAGGGTCGAGTCGGTGTTGATGAAGGCGGGGGTGTTGGGGTCGAGCGGGGGATCGCCGGCAAGCGGGACGGGGTAGATGTACGCTCCGAGAAGTTCGGTTCGCCCGCCGCCGCGATTGTCGATGATGGTGCGGATGCCTTCGGTCTTGAGTCCGAGGATGAGAAGGTCCGAGCCGTTGTTGATGATGCTGGTCGTGCGCCCCTCGGAGTTTACCTGGCGGCCCCAGACCTTGAGATTGTTGAAGATAAACCCGGCCATGGTGACATCTTCGATGAACAGCTTCTTCCCCGCGACCACGCCCGTGCCGACGTTGTTGTAGACGGGGTTGCCAACGACGATGAGGTTGCGAAGGACCACTGTGTTTGGCGAGCGGTCCTCGAGGAACTTGCCGTTGCCGCTGGATTCGTAGGTGCTTACGAAGTTCTCGAAGGTGATCGGTCCGGTGAGGGTGCTCGCGAAGGTGAACACGACGCCGCCGTTATCAAAGAATGAACCGGTGCTGTTGATCGCCGAGCCAAGCCCGACGACCCGGCGGACCGAGCCGCCGATGGTGATCGGGCCGGTGATGTTGTAAGTCGACTTGGGGAAATAGACGGTCGAGCGGCCTTGGGCGGCGGCGGTGTTGAACGCCGCTTGGATGTTGGCGGTGTCGTCCGTGGCGGCGGGATTGACGCGGACCCACAGCGCGAGATCCTCGGTGGGCGGCGTCGGCGCCTCCTCGAGCGGGAGGTTCAGCGAAACAAGGGACGTGGGGGCGAATCCGACCCCCCCGTTGCGGACATTGAACCCGCCGAAGGGGCCATTGCCGACGAACTCGGCCCCGGTGACGAACTCGGAAACGTAGTTGCCGGGCAGGCTCCAAAAGAATCCCAGCGGGGTCGAGTAGCCTTCGGTGCTGACGTTTCGGAGCGTCGCACTCCCGTAGTTGATGATGGCGGGCACCGACGCCGAGCCGCCCGTGAGGACGGAATCGACCAAGACGAAGTTCCCGCTGTCGGCGACGTTCCGGATCGCCGGAACTGAGTTGATACTCCGCAGGTTGCGAAAGAACATCGATCCGTTGTCGTTATAAATGCCGTTGACGAGCTGGTTTTGGATGTTCACCCGGTCGAACGTCTGGCTGTAGTTGAACTGTCCCAGGTTCCGGAAGGCGTAGTCAAACCCCTCGACAAGAACGTTGGTGAACAGCGCCGGGCCGGGCCACGGGGACGATAAATCCACGCCGGTGATACCCCGGCGCGTCGCGTCGGAGGTGCGGACGGTGACGTCGCGCATCGAGCCTTGGTTGTTGTTCAGCCAGTTCACGCCGATCGCGCCGGGGTTGTTGGCGCCGGTGTCGAAGGTCAGGTCGAAGAGCGAGTTGCCGAACTGGTTGCCGGTGTTGCCGCCGGGGATGCTAAACATCGTCAGAAGCGCCTTGGGCGAGGCGATGTTGTTGAAGCCGGCGGCTGCGTTGTCGAGCTTGATGACGACGTTGTCGCGGTTCTGACCCCGAAGCGCCAGATTCGCAGTCTGCACGTAGTCCAGCGAGTTGGTGACCCGATACGTTCCGGCTGGGAAGTAGACGCTTCCCCCCCACGATGAGCCCTTCGCGAACTCGATGGCGAGCTGGATGGCGTCGGTGTCGTCGGCGATGCCGTCACCGACGGCGCCGAAAATCGTCTTGACGTTGAAGAAGCCGACGGCACCGCTCCCGAACGCGCCGGTGGGCAGCGCCCGATTGTCCGCGGAGAGCTGGCTTTGCGGGATCACCTGCGGCGCCGATTGCCCCGGACGGGTCCACATCAGCCCCACGCTCGAACCGGTCGCCGAGCCGGTGGCGCGGTACTCGAGCACCATGTGGTATGACCTGCCGGCGACGAGCGAAACCGCCGCGGACGTGTGCGTCGCAGTCTGGTTGGTGAACTGGTCGATCCGCAGCACGTCATCCACCCACAGCCTCACCGACCCGCCCACCTGCACCGAGAACGTGTAGTTCCCCGATTCAACGGCTGTGACACGACCGGCGAACCGCGACGAGAAAGCGTTGCCGATGCCCGCCCCGGGGGTGGTGTTGTTCCACGCAACGTTGACGGCGGTTTCAACACGCGAGACGTTGGTCCCGGTGAAGTTGGCGTTGTTGAAGTAGATCGCCGAGAGCCCCTCTCCGTCGAGAAGGCGGCGGGTTTCGAGTTGTTCGATGGATTGGCGATACATTGATGCGTCCTTGGGTACGGCGTTGTCAAGACCAGTCGAACACCACGCCCATGGTATTCTCGCGGTCTTTCTGGAGAAGGTCGTAGATCGCGGGGGCCTCGGTCGGTTTGACGCGGTGGGTAATCAGCGGCCCGATCCGCATTCGCCCCCGTGCGACGTAGTCGAGAAAAAGCTCGTAGCACCGAACCATCGACCACCACTGAAACTCCGTCGCGTGCTCGGGGATGTGCGACGCATGCGCGCCGATGATCCGCAGTCCGGAAACGATCAGCTCCGGCGCAACGTTCTGCTCGGAGGTGTGCCCGGTGTCGCCAAGGAGCACCAGCCGCCCATAGCGCCGGATCAGCCCCAGCGCCGGCCCGAGCACCTTCGCGTTTCCCGTGATGTCGTAAACGAGATCCACACCCCTGCCGCCGGTGATGTCATACACCCGCTGCTTCGCCGACTTGGCGTCCATCTGCAACGTCAGCGTCGCGCCGTGCCTGGCGGCATGGGCCAGCCGGGCCGCCGACGTGTCGATGACAATCACGTCCTTCGCCCCCTGCACAAACGCATACTGAATCACCAGTTGCCCGAGCAGCCCCGCCCCGACGATCGCCACCGACTCGCCAAGAAGCTGCTCCCCCGCCCGCGCCCCCACCTGAGTAATCAGCCCCAAGTGCGTCCACGCCGCCTCCTCATCAGGCACCCCCTCCGGCACCCCAGCCGCCCGCGTCTCACCCACGACAACGAGCGACGCGTGCGCACCACCCGACGCCACCCGATCGCCGCACTTGAACTTCGTCACCGCCGAACCCACCGCCTCCACCACCCCGCAATTCAGATACCCCGGAATCATCGGATACCGCAGCCACTGGTCCCAATGCGTTCCCGGCCCGTAGTTCCGCGTGTACGCGATCGACTCCGTGCCCGTCGAGATCACCGACCGCGTCGTCCGCACGAGCAAGTCGTTCGGACCAACGTCGGGAACGTCCGCCTCGCGCAGCTCGATCTGGTTCTTGTCGATAATGTGTATGGCGGTGCGCTTCATGGAAACTCAGTTCGAATCCGCCAACACCACCTTGAGGGCCGCGCCGTTCTTCCCGGAGACTTGCCGCACCCTCAGCGAGCGGGGGTCTTCTCCGTTGATCCAATCGGCGTCGCCCGGCCGCTTGAGTAGGATTCCGATGGGGCCTTCGGCGGCCATGATCGACCCTTCCTTAAGTCGGTCTCCCTTGGCGTCGAGGAGTTTGGCCCTGAGCTCCGGCGCGTACTTTTCAAGGAATCCGACGACGAGGGTCTTGCCCCCGTCCTCCGAGAACACGTATGCGCGGACGGCTTCCCTGCCTTGGTGTTGGAACGGTACCACCTTGCCCAACTCGGCTTTGAACACCGTCTTGCCGTCATCGTTCGTGTAGAACATCTGCGGTCGAGTCTCCGGCGGTGGCGGCCGCGAGCTCCCGTACACCGCGTAAATCGCCGCCGCGACGAACACGCCGCCGAAGGCCAGGCCCATCAGGGGGTTCTTTCGTAGTCGTTCCCGGAAACTCATGTACGTCGTCCTTTGTGGTTCGGATTGGGAAAGTTGGCCGCGCGCTCGGCGTTGCGTCAATTCTCAGCCATCTGTCCCCAAAGCAGCTGTCCCTCGGGATTGAGGTCGCCGGCGAGTTGGCGGATGGCGCCGGCCTTGATCTCCTTGATCGGCTTTGCGTCGACGTGCCAATCCAGGAATAGGATGTTGGCCCGGCCGTCGGCGCCGCCCCGTCCGTGTCGGCCCTTGACGTTGTCGACGATCCACTGAGACGTGTAGAGCGTGGTCGCGCCCGGGGCCGCCAGGCATCCGCCGGCTCCCGGTGCACCTCCGGCGGTCATGTCTTTCTCCGTCATGACCAGTCGACTGGATGTGTTGCGAAACTTCGTGATCTTAAACACCCCTGGCCCCGCCCCGAACGCGCGGTACTGGGGTCCATTGGTTCCGCCGCCGTTGACCGAGAACCACGGAAGAACCCGGTAGTTCACGTAGTAGCTTGTGCCCGCGAGGAACTCATCAACCCGACTGTTCGGGTCGCCCGAGAAGTCGCTCGGACACTTGAACACCCGGGCGGGCCCGGCCACCACATACTGAAACGCCGCCGACCGCGCAACGTTGGGGTCGGATGCGTCGAACACCGGCCCGAGGTTCAATAGTCGCGTCCCGACAATGAACGACGGCCACCGACCCCACTCGAAGGTAAACCGCGTGTACGACGGCTCGGTCGCCGGCAGGTAGCCCTTGTACTGATGCGTGTACATCCCGATCGCCTGCCCGATCTGCCGCATGTTGCTCGCGCACGCCACGGCGTTGGCGGCTTCCCTCGCCTTGCCCAGCGCGGGGAGCAGAACCGAAATGAGCAGGGCGATAATACCGATGACCACGAGCAGCTCGACGAGTGTGAACGCCGCGCGGCGGTGGGCGGTGAACTGGTTGAACATGGGGTACCTCGAAGTGGATGAAGGATAACTTGCGACCCGCCAAGCTGCGCGGGTCTGTGGCGAAACAGGCGGAGATCCGAACATCGGAAGCTCCGCCGGGGCGGGCCGCGAACTTCGCTCGGCATGGTCGCCGGGGGCCGGCCCGGGGGAATTGTCTGGCAAGCTCAACTGCATTCTCAACCCTTCGACGCTGGACTGCGGAGTCGGAACCAAGGCGCGACGAACAACATGATCTACTGGCTATCGGCGCTCCCGTCCCCGCCGCACCAGCACCGCCGACGCGGTCGCGAGCACCGCCAGCGACGACGGCTCGGGAATGGCGCCGCCGGGAAGCCCGACCCCATCGCCGAGCGGTGCGCCCTGACCCCGCAGCGCCGCGATCACGCGGCCAAGATCGTCCGTGTCGATCAATCCGTCGTAGTTGACGTCGCCGAAGTTCCA
>JBBRUM010000130.1:0-8881 GCA_038247815.1 Tepidisphaerales bacterium
ACCCATGAAGCTCCTCGGCAACAGTTGAGTTGGGGTGCCAACGAGAACTGGTTTCCCGGAAGAGCGTGTTTTGCCGATAAAAGACTGAGGCGGCAATGAATCCGGAGTTGCTGATATTGCCGGGCCGAACATTCAGGAAGGAGTTGTGTGGTGAGATCGTGGGTTGGAGCGTGAGGATGGTCGGAGTCCTCCGGGCGCGAATTTAACCGCCCGGTATAGAGTTTTGAACACAAAAGGGGCATTGATGTGTAGTATTTTGGGTACTTGGTGTTGATGGGCTCGCACGATGGGGGTGGTCTGGGCCGTAACGTGGCAAGTTCGGGTTTCAGGTAAAGCGGGCTAATTGGGGAAGAGGATCGGGCTAAGAGGCTGGCCGGTAACGGCTGAGGTTTGGTGGAGGAGGGTGCGGAGGGTGGTCCGTTTTTTGTAGTTGCGGTCGACGCTCTTGAAGGTGATCGTGCCCCTGCCGTCGATGACGAAGGCGGCGGGGTGGGGGAGGAGGGTGCGGACGGAGGAGAAGGAGTTGCGGACTTGGTAGGCGTCGATGGTGCGGCCTTCGGGATCGCAGAGGAGGGGGAAGGTGACTTGCAGCTCGGCAGCCAGGCGTTGGGAGGTGCGCGGGTCTTCGGGGGAGATGGCGACGAGGGAAGCGCCTAAGGCGGTGAACCGGGAGAAATTGGCTTGGAGCTTGGTAAGGTACCGCCGGCAGTAGGGGCACCAGTGGCCTCGGAAGAAGACAACAATACCACAGCCGGTGGCGAGCGTGTCGTGCAGGGAAACCATGTTTCCGAAGTGGTCGGAAAGACGGAAGTCGGGGGCACGCTCACGTGGCCGCGTGGTGAATGTTTCGGAAGGGAAGATGGGGGGGGTGGAATCGTCCACGACGTAAGACTGTAACGCAGAGCTCGAGGGAAAGCAGGGCGGAATGTGTCGGAAATTCTGAAAGTTCTGCGTGCGAGGTAATCCCCGGGGGAGGGGGAGGGGGCAGGAGTTCGGTGTGCCTAGTCCCACTTTGTGACCTACACCGGTTGAGCTTGGGCGAGCTGGCCGAGGCCTTGGAGGGTGGCTTCGGGGATGTCGATGAAGCGCCACTTGGGGAGGGATTTGGGGGAGCGGGGGGGTGGGGGCCAAGAGCGGTGGAGGAGTTTGGAGAGGAGTTGGTTGGCGCCGCCCGTGCGGAGGACTTCGCGGCGTAATCGGGCGGAGGAGGCGGATTTGAGGATGGGGATTCGGGCGGCGGAGGCGGCTGAGAGGGAGGTGAGGATGGCCAGAAGCATGTCTTCGCGGGTGGTGGAGAGGCGAAGGTTGGAAAAGGCGGCGGCGGGTTGAACGACGTCGACGCGGGAACCGGCGAGGTAGGGGGAGAACGAGCAGGCGGACGGCAGGGGGGTCGGGAGTTTTGCGAGCTTGCGGGCGAGGGAGAAGAAGGCGGGTTCGGAGAGGTCGGGGAAGAGGGTGGATTTAGCCCAGACCAGGGCGCTGCCGGCGGCGCCGAGGGTCATGACGGACAGCCACTTTTGGCCGACGCCGAGGTGGCGGGTGAGGTAGCGGGGGTCGGGGCGGGGGTCTTCGGTGATAACGGCCAGGACGTCAGTCGAGCCAGAGACGTTGATGAGCATCCCGGGGCGCGAGCCGGCGAGGAGAACGGCTGCGGAGGTGTCGACCACGCCGGTGAGCACCGGCGTCCCAACGGGCAAGCCGAGCATGCGTGCGCCCTCGGGCGTGAGCGTTCCAGCCACGCTGTCGCCGGGGAGCACAGCTGGGAGAAGCGACGACTTTAGCCCGGCAAGGCGCACCAGCTCGCCCTGCCAGCCCGGGATGGTGCTGCCCGAAGGCTCGGGGGCGAGGCAGGTCTGCCACAGGCCAGTGAAGGACGCATTGGAGGGGTCGATGGCGCGGGCGCCGGTGAGGGTGTTGAGCACGAGGGTTTGCAGGTGGCCGACGAGGTGGGCCTTGCGGAGCAGCGGCTTGTGGTGGCGGGCGAACCACAGGGCGGTGGTGGAGGAAATGCCGCCGGGGACGGGGCGGTTACCGGTGACGGAAAGGTGCTCGGCCAAGCCGAAGGACTTTTCGATGTGGAGGGCTTCGGCGGTCGAGCGGCGGTCTTGGTGGGTGATGACGGGCGAGAGGGGCTTGGCGTTTTTTCCGATGGCGACCCAACTGGGGGACATGGTGGAGAGCGCTACGACTTCGATGCGGCGGCGGGTGAGAACGGAGTTGCCAACGGCTTGGCGGGCGGCGGCGGAGAGGGCACGGAGGATGGCGGCGGGATCGACCTCGGCGTGGGTTCCGTCGTACGTGGTGGGGAACGGTGCGCGGGCGAGGCCGCCAGCGGGGGAAGTGCCGAGGAGGACGCCAGCTTTGACGGAGGAAGAACCGATGTCGATGGCGAGGACGGAAACCATGGGGGGGAATGTCGGAAGGGGATTCTGCGATGTCGGATGTGACGGATAACGTCGGCGAGCGCAGCCGCGGTGGCGGGGCCATGGTAGCCGGAAGTGAGGGGCCAGCAACGCGGCGGGCAGCTCAGGTCCACTGGGTGTGGACGAAGACGCCGGGGGCTTCGAGGCGTTCGTAGGTGTGGGCGCCGAAGAAGTCGCGCTGGGCTTGGATGAGGTTGCCGGGGAGGCGGGCGCGGCGGTACGTGTCGTAATAGCCGAGGGACGCGACGAACGCGGGGGCCGTGATTCCGTGCTCGATCGACAGCTTGCCGACGCGTCGCCAAGCATCCTGCCGCTGGGCGAGCTGGGCTATGAAGAACCGGGTTTGCAGGAGGTTGGGAACGCCGGGCTCTTCCTGCATCGATTTCTTGATGTCGTCGAGGAATGTGGCGCGAATGATGCAGCCGGCCTTCCAGATACGCGCGACTTCATCCATCCGCAAGCCGTACTTGTAGACCTTGTCGGCTGCGGCGAGCATTGCGAAGCCTTGGGCATACGAGCAGACCTTGGAGCAGTAGAGCGCGGCTTTGACGTCGTTGACGAACGCTTTGACGTCGCCGGCGAGCTTGGAGGGTGAGGGGCCGGCGAGGGCGGTGGAAGCCATTTGCCGCTCGGGTTTGATCATGGAGATTTCGCGTTGCTCGACGGCGGCGTTCATCGTCGGGACTGGGACGAGGGTGTCGAGCGCGGCTTTGATCGTCCAGGTGCCCGTGCCCTTCATGCCGACGACATCGCGGATTTGCTCGACGAGAGGCTGGGCGGGGTTCTGGGGATCGGGAAAGTTGATGACCCGTGCGGTGATGTCGATGAGGAAGGATTGGAGTTCGGACTTGTTCCAATCGGTGAAGACGTCGAAGAGTTGCTTGTTATTCAACCCGCCGACGTTTTTGAGGAGGTCGTAGGCTTCGGCGATGAGCTGCATGTCGCCGTACTCGATGCCGTTGTGGGTCATTTTGACGAAGTGTCCGGCTGCGCCCGCGCCGAGGTAGGTGACGCAGGCCCCGTCGTCGGGGGTTTTGGCGGCGATGGCGGTGAGGATGGGTTCGAGGTCCTTGTAGGCGGCTTTGTCTCCGCCGGGCATGATCGAGGGTCCCCAGAGTGCGCCTTCCTCGCCCCCGGAGACGCCCATGCCGAAGAACTTGACGCCCTTGCCGTTGCCGTCGAACTCGGCGACGCGGCGGTCGGTGTCTGTGTAAAGCGAGTTGCCCGCGTCGACGACGATGTCGCCGGCGTCGAGAAGGGGGAGGAGATCCTTGTTGACGGCGTCAACCGGGGCGCCGGCGTTGACCAGGAGGATGATCTTGCGGGGGCGGGCGATGGAGGCGACGAACTCGGGGATCGAGGCAAAAACTTTGGTGTTCTTCCCGGTAGCGTGCTTGGCGAAATCTTCGCGCTTGTCAGCCGAGCGGTTGTAAACCGCGATGGGGAACCCGTTGCGTTCAATGTTCAGCGCAAGATTGCGACCCATGACACCGAGACCGATGAGACCGACTTGGAACGGGGCTGTGGACATGTGAGTGACCCTTGGGGGAAGTTGATTCCTACTTCACGAGCGGGGAAGTGTGCATTTTCCGTTGCGGGATGCAACGGTGGCGAGGAAAAGACACCGGCGACCCAAGAATTCTCGGGTCGCCGGGGTTACAAGCAACCTTTTTCGCCGGAAGTTAGTGGCCTTCAGCGGCGGCGCCGGGGGCCCACTGGGTGTGGATGAACGTGCCGGGGTTGTCGAGGCGTTCATAGGTGTGGGCGCCGAAAAAGTCGCGCTGGCCTTGGATCAGGTTGCCGGGGAGCTTGGCGCGGCGGTAGGCGTCGTAGTAGTTCAGCGAAGCCGAGAACGCCGGAACAGGCAGGCCGGAGTTCACTGAGATCACGATGATCCGACGCCACGCGTCCTGACGACTGGCGAGTTGGTCTTTGAAGAACTTGGTGCACAGAAGGTTGGGCACGGCGGGCTCGTTGATCAGCGCTTTCTTGATGTCGTCGAGGAACGCGGCGCGGATAATGCAGCCGGCCTTCCAGATCCGGGCGAGCTCAGGGAGCTGCATGCCGTACTTAAACTGTTTGTTGGCTGCCGAGAGCATCGCGAAGCCCTGTGCATATGAGCAGACCTTGGAGCAGTAGAGGGCGGCTTTGACGTCGGCGATGAAGGCTTTGATGTCGCCGGTGAACTTGGCGGGAGTGGGCCCGGCGAGGATCTTGGAGGCGGCGACGCGTTCCTCCTTGAGGTTGGACATTTCGCGGGCTTCGACGGCTGCGTTCATCGTCGGGACGGGGACGAGGGTGTCCAGCGAGGCCTTGACGGTCCAGGTGCCCGTGCCCTTCATGCCGACGACGTCGCGAATGTTCTCGACCAAGGGGGTCTTGGGGTCCTTCGGGTCTGGGAAGTCGACGACCTTGGCGGTGAGTTCGATGAGGAACGACTGCAGCTCGGAGTTATTCCACTCGACGAAGACGTCTTTGATTTGCGAATTGGTGAGTCCGCCGATGTTTTTCAGCAAGTCATAGGCTTCGGCGATGAGCTGCATGTCGCCGTACTCGATGCCGTTGTGGGTCATCTTGACGAAGTGGCCCGCTCCCTTGGTTCCGCAGTAGGTGACGCAGGGTCCGTCGGAGGTTTTGGCTGCGATTTTGTCGAGGACGGGTTTAAGATGTGCGTAAGCGTCCGTATCGCCGCCGGGCATCATGGAGGGCCCCCAGAGTGCGCCGTCTTCTCCACCGGAGACGCCCATTCCGAAGAACTTGATCCCCGTGCCGGAGGCATCGAGGGCGGCGACGCGGCGTTCGGTGTCGGAATAGAGGGAGTTGCCGCCGTCGATGATGATGTCGCCGTCGGAGAGGTGGGGTTTGAGTGCTTCAACGGCTGCATCGACGGGTCCGCCGGCGGGGACCATGAGGAGGATTCGGCGGGGCTTTTCGAGCATGGCGGCGAGGTCGCCGAGGTCTCGGGCGACTTTGGCTTTCTTACCGGGCGCGTACTTGGCGGTGAATTCCGCATTCTTGTCGCTGCTGCGGTCGAATACGGCAATTGAAAATCCGTTGCGTTCGATGTTCAGCGCAAGATTGCGACCCATGACACCGAGACCGACGACGCCAAACGCCTGTTTATCTGTCATGTCCCTAAGGCTCCTTCCCCGTATGGTGGTTGTTCGAGAATCTACCGGGCAGGGAGTGTGCCAAATCCGCACGACAACGCAACAGCTTTTCTCCATGAATCGCCGCGAGTGGCGATTTGAATGCGAACGTGGTGTCCTTGCGCGGTGTGTTTCCGGCGGGCGGAATGTGCGGGCGGGGGGGAATACCATCGCTGGATGGAGATCAATTTGCTGGTTATTTCGGTCGGAAACACGCGGACGGCGGTGGGCGCGTTCGCCGGAGGCGAGTTGACGCTGGTCGAGCGGGTCGAGAATACGGACCTCGCGGGTATCGGGGCGGCGGTGGGGCGGGTATGGGCGGCGTTAAAGGACGGGCAGGACCCAGCCGTGGCTGGCGCGAGCGTCAACGCCGGGCAAGCCAGGCACATTGACAGGATTGTCGCCGATTTGATCAAGCAAGACGTGCTCTGGGTGCGTTCGGGGAACTCCGACGACTCGGAAGAAGGCGATGGAATTCCCCTGCCCATTAGGGTGCTCACCGAGCAGCCCGAGCAAACCGGGGTGGACCGGGTGCTCAACGTTGCGGCGGCGTATGAGCAGATCGGCAAGGCCTGCTGCGTGGTGGATGCTGGAACGGCAGTAACGGTGAGCTTTTGCAACGACAAGGGGGAGTTTCTGGGCGGGGCGATTGCGCCCGGCGTGCGACTCCAGCTCGGAGCGCTGCACGACAAGACGGCGAAGTTGCCCGAGACGACGCTGATTGCGCCGTCGGGTTTGTTCGGGCGGTCGACGACTGACTCGATGCACCATGGGGTGTATTACGGGATTCGGGGGATGGTGAAGGAACTCATCGAGAACTTTGCCACGCACCTGGGGACCTGGCCGGAGATGATCGCCACCGGCGGTGACGCGGAGTTGCTCTTTGGCGGATGGGAACTGGCCCACGCGGTGTCGCCGGACCTTACGCTGTATGGCGTGGCGCTGGCGTATACGGAGATGGAGTCCGAAAGGGTTTAAGGCGGGGGAAGGCGGGGTGAGGGAGCGGCGACGATGGAACGGAAAGAGAAATTAAACGTCGTGCCCGCCGCCGGGGAGGCCGCGGCACCGGCGCACGAGCCGGCCGTGGCCGACATCTCGCCGCTGGCGGCGCTGCTCACCCGCCACCTGATTCCGGACAGCGAGATCATCGTGCTGATGCTCAAGCCGTCGCTGTTTTACATTCCAATAACGTCGATGATGACCATTGGGTTTGCAGCGGCGATTGCGCTTGCGGGAACGCTGTTCGACGCGCAGTTGCCGGGTTCGGCTTCGGCGTATTTCAACGGGGCGATCCTGCTGGCGTCGATTCGGTTGATGTGGTCGACGGTGCACTGGATGGGGCGGTTTTACATTTTGACCGACATGCGGGTGATGACGGTGTCGGGGGTGTTTCAGACGCGGGTGGAGCAGTGCCCGTTGCGGCGGGTGGCGCGGGTGCGGGTGCTGCATTCGCTTAAGGAACGCGCGCTCGGGCTGGGGTCGGTCGAGGTGATTCCGCAGGAAGAGGACATGACCATTGTGCTGTGGATGACGGTCGCGACGCCGAGGATGCTCAAAGAGCGGTTGCAGCAGGCGGTGGCCCGGGCGAAGGGCGGGGGGCGGTAGCGGCCAGAGGAGGAACTTGGGGGGATTTGGCCGCGGGTGTCGGGGGGATATACTCGCCCCCATGTCGAGTTTCTTCAAAGTCGAGCGCAAGAGTCCGGAGACGCCGCTGGTGGACATTCTGGGGGGCGACGCGCGGCGCGAGATCAAGGTGCACGACCACGGGCTGGTGGCGTTGGTGGATGTCATGCCCCGCCTCGTGCCGCACGGGAAAACGGCGGACTTCGCCATCGTGCAGTCGGCGCGGGTGTCCTACGGCGAGGGGACCAAGCAGGTCAACGAGGACCGCGGGCTGATCCGATATCTCGCCCGGCACAGGCACAGCACGCCGTTCGAAATGGTGGAGTTCAAATTCCACCACGTCATGCCCATCTTCATCGCTCGACAGTGGATCCGACACCGCACAGCCAACGTCAACGAG
Organism: Tepidisphaerales bacterium; assembly: GCA_038247815.1. Taxonomy (GTDB): domain Bacteria; phylum Planctomycetota; class Phycisphaerae; order Tepidisphaerales; family Tepidisphaeraceae; genus JBBRUM01. Next base: position 7,596 of record JBBRUM010000130.1, read on the forward strand.
TACTCCGCGCGATACTCCGTCGTCCGCGACCGCTTCTACCGCCCCGCCGAGGACAACATCCGCAAGCAGTCGCTGACCAACCGGCAGGGCGGCACGGAACCCATGGACGGCGGAACCGCAGCCGAGTTCCTCGCGTACCTCGACCAGTCGGAAAAGCTGTATGGCACCTACGAGAAACTGCTCGAGAGAGGTGTGGCCCGGGAGCAGGCCCGGATCGGGTTGCCCATCAGCTGCTACACCGAGTGGTACTGGAAAATCGACCTGCACAACCTGTTCCACTTCCTGTCGCTGCGGATGGACGCCCACGCCCAACAGGAAATCCGCGACTACGCCACGGCGATGTTCGAACTGATCAAGCCCATCGTACCCATCGCCACCGAAGCCTTCGAAGATTACCGCACCGGGGCCATGCAGCTGAGTCGTCTGGAGATAGACGCCGTCCGCTCGGGCAAGCCGCTGGACACCACCAACAAACGCGAGGCGGCCGAGTGGGAGGAAAAGAAGGCGAAGCTCGGGTTGTAGCCGCGGATTGTTTTTCCGTGTGAGGACGTCTGGAAGTGGTCTCGGACAAGAAGTACGTGCCTGTTCCGCCGTATGCGGGCACTTGGTGGCCAAGGGCACTGGGTCTGCTTTTACCGGGACACCTTCGCACGCGATACGGGTTGAATCGTGAGGAGATGCGGCGGGTGGATCGCGTTTCGCGGTCGATTGCGGCTGGGCACGGGGTGCTACTCGCACCGAACCACTGCCGCGACGAGGACCCGTTTGTGATGAGCTTGCTCGGGAGGGAGGTGGGGCGGCCGTCTTACACTGTGGCGTCAACGCACCTGTTCGTGGGCGGCGCGTTTCAGTCGTTTCTCCTCCGACGGGCGGGCGCGTTCAGCATCTACCGCGAAGGTATGGACAAGCAGGCGGTGACGACGTCGATCGAGATTCTCCAAGCCGCCCGGCGGCCACTGGTGATCTTTCCCGAGGGGCACATCTCGCGCACCGACGACGACATCGCCCCGATGCTCGAAAGAACGGCTCTGATCGTCGGCAGGCGGCCAGGCGCCGCGCCAAAGCGACTCCGGCTGGGCGCGTGATGGTGCACCCGGTGGCGATTGAATACCAATACAAGTTCGACGTCCGGACGGCCGCGGCGGCGGTGCTGGATGAGATCGAAACTCGGCTTAGTTGGAGGGTGACTCGCGACGCGCTGCTCGCTTGGAGGAAGACCTCACCGGCAAGGTCCGCCTCCGCGGCCCCGTCCAAGCCGAGATCACCGTCGGCGACGCCATCGACGT
>JBBRUM010000131.1:0-8837 GCA_038247815.1 Tepidisphaerales bacterium
ACGCCAAGGCTGTCGAAGAGCTTGATCCACTCGCGGGTGCTCGCCACGTCGTTGGCTCCGTCGCCGGTGTATTCCTGCATGCCCCATTCGGTGACGAACACGGGAAGCTGTGTGGCGACGGACTCGAAAACCGCGCGGTGGGAGGCCTGGTGGGAGGCGGCGTAGAAGTGAAAGGTGTACATGACGTTGCGGGCGAGCTCGCCGCGAAGCGGGGCGGCGAGGAGCGCCTTGCCCTGCGTGTCGCCCGAAGCGCCGAAGCTCGACCAGTCCTCAGTGCCCACGAGGATCACACTGTCGGGTGCGCCGGCGCGGAGCTCGGGTATGACCTTCTCGGCGTACGACTTGATCCTGTCCCAGGTGACGCCGTCGCCGTTGGGCTCGTTGCAGATCTCGAAGAGCACATGGGGCTTGTAGCCGTGCTTCGCGCCCATAACGCGGAAAAACTCGCGGGCTTCGTCCAGCCGGGCGTTGGGGTCGCCGGGGTCGAGCATGTGCCAGTCAATGATGCAGTAGATCCCGCGCTTGGCCGTCTCCTCAACGAGCGTGTCGACCATCGCGGCGTACTTCGGCTTGTCCGTGAGATAGCCGCCCTCGTCGGGATACATCGACACACGCAGCACGTCGATTTTCCAGTCCCGCACGACCCAGTCCAGCCGCTCGGCGTTGAGAAACGTCCCCCACCCGAACCACTGCAACCCGTGCGTGCTCAGCCCCCTCAGTCGAACCGGCTTGCCGTCGTGGCCCGCCAGCTTCGTACCCTCGACCCGCAGCGCCCCGTGCCGCGCCACCACCGACCCCGCCGGGTAAGCCGGTTCCTCCACAGACGGGGCGAACATGGCGGCGATACCGGCGATGGCAAGGAGCAAAGTTGCTGTGGTCATGTTTTCCCCTTTTTGGGTCGTCTCTACTGGCGCTTGAGCAGTCCGCGTTGAAGCACGGTCGAGGGATAGCTCTCGACTTCGAGGTCCATGCCTTCGGGCTTGGACTTGCGACTCGGCGTGGTTTGAAAGCTCCAGATCTCGATCTTGACCCCGTCGTCGGCGAGTTCGAACCGGCTCATGAGCAGTGCGGTTCCCACGCGGAACTGACTTACGACCGTGTCGCCGAGGAGGGCGTGGTCTATGAGGATGCCATTTTTCTCGTCCATCAGGAACCGCCCCGGAAACCCGGGGACGGGGCTGAGCTCGTAACGGCGCTCCTGCCGGGCGGGGCCTTCGCCGTAAACGATGGTCCATGCGACGCTGCCGGGCTTGTCGGGCAGGGGCTTGACGATGAGCTCCATCGTCACCGAAGTCCCCGGCCCGCCCGGCGGTTTCCCGGGTCGAACGAGATCGACAAGACCTCGATAGGACCCCTCCCACTTGTCTGGGAGCGGAACGATGGGTCGAGTGGTGGCAGGTTCGGTCGTGGCCCCGACGGCTTGCCCGACGGGGGTCCCGGCGAGGGACTCGGCGGGGGGCCCGGCGGGGGGTTTGGTGGGGGGTTCGGTGGGGGGTTCGGTGGAGGGCGCGGCTGAGGGGCGGGTGGTGGAGTAGGCTGGCGGAATCACGACTCCGGGGGCCGTCGCGTGGGCGGTGGCGAGCGCCGATCCGATAATGTTGGCCGCAAGCACCAGCAATACCGCCCTTAGTGTTAGTAACCCGCGTTGTCTAATCATGCGCACATCATACACGCGACCTGCGGCTCGCCCGTGGGCGGCGCCGGCCCGATAACAACCGCCGCTCGGCGGGACCGGTTGCCGGTCAGGGGTTCTTCTCCCTCCCACACCCCCCCAAATGCAGTGGTGCGCGTGAATTCAAATGCGAGGGGTTCCGATTTGTGTGGTAGTCGAGAGTTGACCCACCCCAACAGGCCAGTTTACAACGGTCGGTCCCGGCGGGTTGAGAGATCCGAGCGGCATCGCCGGAGGCGCACCTTTGACGCGCCCCCGAAAGAGATGCCACGTCAGCCCGCGGCCCAAGGAGCGCTCAATGTCCCGTCTTCCCGCCCGTCAGACCCCCGCCCACCCGATCACCGCCGCCCGAATCGACCCGCTTGAACCGAGGCTGTTTTTGTCGGGGACGCTCGAGATTTCGTCCGTGACTTTCCGTGGTGTGACCGGTGATGCGGCGACGGGGCGGTACAATATAGTGGTTCGGCCAGGTGCCAATTTTGACGCCATCGCGGGCCGCAATGGTTTCTCGGATGTCTCGCCGCTTGGCAATAACACGTACTCGTTTTTCACGCCGCGGACCCCGGCTTCGATCGCGTCATGGGCCCGCAAGGCCGCGTCGACAGTCAAGGCGATTTTTCCCGACTTTGTTCTCACAACCCAGCGGGCGCCGAATGATACGCTGTACTCGGCGCAGTACCACCTGAATAACACCGGTCAGCTCAATCCGAGCCCGCTTCTGGTGCCCACCACGTCGGACAACCGGATCTTCGGAACGGTGGGCGAAGACATCGACGCCGAGCAGGCGTGGAACATCACGACCGGGTCGCCCGACGTGGTGATCGCGATTCTTGACACCGGTCTGGACGTCGCGCACGGCGACATTCTTCCCAACGTGTGGGTGAACCCGGGAGAGACGGCGGGCGACGGGATTGACAACGACGGGAACGGGTTTGTCGACGACATTAACGGTTACGACCTCGCCGACGACGACGCGGACCTCACCGACACCGACGGTCACGGCACCGCCGTGGCCGGTGTCGCTTCGGCCGCGGGCAACAACGCCAAGGGGGTTACCGGTGTTTCGTGGAACTCGAAGCTCCTGGGCGTGAAGGTGTTCGGTGACAGGACCGCGACCTCGGTGAGGTCGGCGTTCATCGCCGGGCTGAATTACATCACGGATCTGAAGCTGCGTGGTGTCAACGTGGTGGCGGCCAACGCGTCGCTCGGCGGGCCGGCGTTTTTCTTCGACCCCGTGGTGACGGCCACGCTCAAGCGGACCGCCGACGTGGGCATCGTCTTTGTCGGGGCCGCCGGAAACACCTCCAGCGACAACGACCGCCGCGCCGACTTCCCGACGCGCGACTCGGTGAACGTCCGGGCGAACATCTCGGTGGCGTCCAGCGACAACCTCGGCAATTTGTCGGACTTCTCCAGCTTTGGAAACACCACGGTTCAGGTCGCCGCCCCAGGCACGGCGATCTTCACCACCTACTCTCGATCCGCCCCCGGAGCGTCGTTCACCGACTCGGCCGGAGACACCTACATCAACATCGACGGCACGTCGTTCTCAGCGCCGATCGTGGCCGGGATCGTCGCGCTCGCCAAATCGGCGTTTCCCAATGCGACGGCCACTGAGATCCGCGACGCCATCGTCAACGGTGTCGATGTACTCCCCTCACTCGTCGGTGCGACGGAGCGGGGACCCCGAAAAGTGTCTTCCGGCGGGCGGGTCAATGCCTTCAAGACATTGCAGCTCCTCTCGGCCAAGGTGGTCTCGACCAACGACGCGACCGCCGGCGATTGGCGCGGGCGGTTCGGGTCGACCGCATCATTTGTGTATGGGGCGACGGCCGGCGAGCCGACGTTCCCGGGTCTTACTTCGTCGCTCACCCCAGCCGGGGCGACTGTGGTGGAGACGCGGACCCGGGCGCGGTCCAACGCGGGGGCGGTTTTCCCGGTGGGCGAGTCGCGCTCGAACTCGATCCTCACCTCGCCCCAGGCGATGGCGTTCAACTTCGACTTCTCCGCGACCGGGCCGCAGCGACTGTCGCTCTACTTCGCCGACCTCGACCGTCGCAATAGGTCGCAGACCGTGCGTTTGGTCAACACCGACACCGGCTTCGAACTGTCGCGGACGAATGTGTCGCGGTTCCAGTCGGGGCGGTACGTCACGCTGGACCTGACCGGGAAAGTCACGGTCGAAATCGTGCCCAACGGTCGATCCACCGCGGCGCTCAACGCGCTGTTCCTCGACGCGGTTCCCACCACGCCGACCGCGCTCGACTCGGTGGACACGCTTACCTCCGGCAACTGGTTGAACACCTACGGCGACCTCGGCCAGATCCTGCCCGGTCAGACGGTGGCCCCGCCGGCCTTCGCGACCTTCTCGACGCCGGCCCGGGTGCTGTCTTCCGGCCGCGCCCGCGACCCGCTTCAGCCGGAGTCGCTGATCTCGGCCCGCGACCGTTCGACCGGCGCATTCACCGACCCGTCGGGCGCTCCCTTCGACCTCACGCTCAACCTCACCGGTGGCGCGCGACAGGTGTCGTTTTACACCTCTAACTCGTCACGGACAACGCGCATCCAGCGGTTTCAAGTCATCAACCCCGCGAACGGCGCCGTCGTCGCACAACGCGACCTCACGCTCTCTCGATCGGGAGCCTACGCCACATTTACCCTCTCGGGGAACAATATCGTTCGCGTGCACACGCTCGGCGGCGGACCGGCGAGCGTGTCGGGCGTGTTCTTCAACTCGGTCAACACCGCCGTCGCCCCCACCCTGACCTCGGCGTTTTTCCTCGATTCCAACTCGAAGCTCGGCGGCCGCTGGCGCGGCACCTACGGCTCGTCTGGCCAGTTCGTCGTCGGTGCGCAAACGTCTTTCCCCTCTTTCGTGTCGTCTACGCCCACCCCCACCAACGCCTCGTTCACCATCGTCAACGCCAACACGCGAAACCCAGCCGCCCCGCAAAACCCCAACCTCCCCAGTGGCGGTGGAATCGTCGGCTACCTGCAGACAACCGGAACTTCCGACTTGAACATCAATGTTTCCGACGGGTCCACCCGCCGCCTGACCGCCTACTTCACCGACTTCGACCGACAGTCCCGGGTTCAGCAGGTCGAAATTATCAATCCCACCACCGGCGAGGTGCTGTCGTCGCAAACGCTCCGGCAGTTCGAACGAGGCAAATATCTGTCGTGGGAAGTCACGGGCAACGTGTCGCTGCGAATCACTCGGGTAGCCGGTCCGACCGCGGTGCTCTCGGCTGTGTTCTTTGACTGACCGGCCGGGCGTCGTTGGTCGATGACCCCCAGCTCGGCAATCCGGGTGGGGCGGAGACCCAGTCCCGAAAGCTATGCAGGCGAGGCGCAGACGCAAGTCGCGGAAATGCCGCAAGTCGCGGAAATGTCGCGCGGCAATGTCCGCGGGTAAAAAGCCCCGCCGGCCCGGGTCCGCCTAGTTCGCAGCCGCCACGGCGTTGCGAAACACCCTCAGCCCGGCCGCTTCCTCGTCCGGATCGCCGCCGATGGCCGTCCACGCCGGGTGCTGCGAGAGTCGCACGTGCCGCTCCGGATGGGGCATGAGCCCGAACACCCGCCCCGTCGTGTCGCACACCCCGGCGATCGCGTCCGTCGACCCGTTGGGGTTCCCCAACAGCCCCGGCGGAAGCGCCGCCGCCATCGCCCCCGCCGCGTACCGCAACGCGACCTGCCCGTTTCGGTGCAGTCCATCGAGAACAGCCGGACTGGCGGTGACAAACCTTCCCTCGCCGTGGGCGATCGGCAGCGAGAACCTACCCAGCCCCTTCGTCCATACGCACCGACTCGCGGGGTCTTCGTCGACGTCGATCCACCTGCACTGGAACCGCCCCCCGGCGTTGTGCGCGAGCGTCGCGGGGTGCCCGTGGAACCCGTCGACCTTCCCCGGCAGCAGGTCAGTCTTAACCAGCACCTGAAACCCGTTGCAGATCCCCGCCACAAGTCCGCCGCGCTCGACGAACCTCTTCAACGGACCGATCAGATCCGACGCGATCCGCTGCGCAAGAATGCGACCGGCAGAGATGTCGTCGCCGTAGCTGAATCCGCCGGGGATGGCGAGGATCGCAATCTCGGAAAGAAGCTGAGGCGCCTCCACAAGGCGGTTGACGTGCACCGACTCAACCTTCGCCCCGGCTAGGGTAAACGCCCACGCCGTTTCCGCGTCGCAGTTGGTCCCCGCCGACCTCAACACCATCACTCGGGTAGCGCTCATAACCGGACAGTATACGGGTCCCGGAGTCACATGAGGTGTGCCAAGAACCCGTTCGCCTATCGCCGCCGGGAGGCCAGCGGCAGCATTATTAACAGTGACAGGACAAACCCCGGCTCGGGGACACTGGAGAACGGAAGGAACACGCTCAGGGTGTACTGCCCGAGGTCGCCGTAGTTGCCCGCGCCGGCGACGCCGACGTAATACGTTCCGCCGTCGAGGAACCCCGTCCATCTCACGTCCAGCCCCAGCCCGGCCACACCCGCGCTGATCGGCGGGTTGACCGTCTCAAGCAGTGTTCCGGTGGACGAGTACAGCATCAGCCTCGTGTCGAGCATGGCGCCGAACAGCGCGTTGTCGATGTCGATGCTCACGTCCCCGCCGCCCAGCGAGAACGAAAACATGTCGACGTCCGTGATCCGCTCGATCACCCCCGAGATGCTCAGTACCCGGGGCGTCGGGGCTCCGAAGAGGCCGCCGTCAACGGCGGGCGGGATCGCCGTCGCCGCGGCGAACGTGTTGGCGAAGTCATCGGCCCGCACGCCGAAACCGTTGAAACTCGAAGTTCCCAGCACCGGGTGGTTGTACGGCGCCGCGGAGGTCGAGGCGAGCTGGGCGAAGTCGTCTTGGCGGATGAACTGGCTGTTGCCGTAACCAATGTTCCCGTTGGACCACACGCCCCGGTCCCGGTAATACGCAACGCCCATGTTCGGTGCGGAAACCGCGTCATTCTCCGATGTGCGATACTCGCTGACGACGACGCCATTGGCGTTGATCTGCTGCTGGTGGAACAGTCCGAAGGTGTGCCCGGCTTCATGGATGGCGGCGTCGGCCACGAACTTCGCGTTCCCGCCCCCGAGGTTTTCGGGAAACACCCAAGCCGTACCGTACGAATAATCCGCGTACGTGAACGACCCGATGTACGCCACCCCGCCGCCCCCGCCGAACCAGCCATTGCTTCCGCCAATAACCACCCGCACAGACCGCCGCGCCGAGGGTGTTCCCGGATCTACAGTCGTGACATCGACGTTAAACGGCGAATACGCCTCAGCCACCCGGGAATAAATCTCGTAGATCGCCGTCAGCTCCCCCGGAGAAAATGAGCTCGCATCGCCGTCGGTGTTGTACCGGGGAACCACCCCCGGCGACCGACCTGTGTTGCCCCAGGTTCCTTGAAAGTCGATACCGTCAAAATCAAGGTACAACTTGGCTGCCGCTTGGGGGCGAGATGAATACAACGGTGCAGCCACGCTCGACGATGAAAACAAAGGAGGTGGCGCGTTGCTCCCCGGAGTGACCGGTGTCATACCCATCGGCTGCGTGCGAACGCCAGTGGCGTTCGCATTAAATAGCAATTCCCCGCCCCCTTGGCGTGACTTGGGTGGCAGCCCCACCACCGGGAGATTTCCGTGGGTACCTCCCAGACCCCCACAGTTGCACAAAAGAATGCCGGCGACGGTCCGGTAGTGATGCACGTGCGACTGGCCGAAAGCCGATGACGCTGTTGCGGTTACAACGGAAAGTGCGAGCAGGTGCCGGACCAACATTGTGACTTATCTTAAAGGTGCGGAAGTGGTAGTCCGGTAATATACGCGAGAATTGCGCGGACACCACCCCAATTGGGGGGGGCATGGCAAAATTAACGATTGCGCAATCAATCGCGAATACGCGGGTTGTCGGCCCCCCCCTTTCCGAACGATGCCTACCCGAACGACAGTCGTGTGATGGCGTTCGTGATGGTAAGGGTAACGGGTGAAAGTAACGTGGTCCGGAATACACAATCGGCTGCGAGGTCGGTGTCGCCGCCGGTTTCGATGGTGAGCAGCAAGGTATTGACGGCAGTGGGAACGGCTGCGGTAATAATCAGGAGCTCTGCCGGCCAAGGCCAGAGGTCCAGCAGGTCGGTGACGTGCAGCACATAGAGGATCGCAGCCATCATTATTGGGCCGAGGAGGAGTCGCAGGACCAAAACGGTGCCCACCGGTTTCCACCTCGGCCAGCGCCAGCCGGAGGCGAGCTGCGCGCCGAGTGTGATCAGCGCGATCGGAACCAGTCCGAGCGAGAGTTATTGGGTGGTTTTCGAGAGCGCGACGGGGAGATGGTGGGTGGGGTCGGCTTGGAGGTACACGCGGGCGAGTAGTGCGAGGATGACGACGGGCACGGCTGGCAGTGTCAAGATTGCGCGGATTACGCCGGAGAAGCCGGTTTGGTCGGGTTGGTGTCGGGTGGCGAGGTACATTCCGAGGGTGAAGTTGAGAAGGTTTTGACGGAGTACGAAGAAGGCTTGGATTGCGGCGCCGTCTTTTTCGCCCAGCCGGGTTGGCTAGGCGAGTTCTGCCAAGGGGATTCCGTAATTTCCGGCGTTGTAGAACATGGTCGCCAGGGCGGTGGCCGAAAGGGTCTGTGCGTCGGCGCGCGTCGCCGTGCCGATGGCGTAAGACGACGCCGCCGAGCAGCGCCACCCGCACCGCGGTGACAAGAACGACCCCGCCCATGGCGGACCATGCCAAGGTCGAGTTGGCAACCTTGTCGAAGACAAACGCCGGGCCGAATACTTACAGGTTGAGCTCGGCGAGGGTGGCGAGATCGAGCTTGAACTTGTATCGGATCAACGCGCCAATGCCGACCATTAGCAAGATGGGGGCCAGAACGTCGGTGATGATGGATAGGAGCAGGGCGGGCAGGGGCACGGCGCGGGGACAATAGCGTAAACAGCCGTCGGGCGTGCGGCGGCGGGGGTACACTCACGTCCTATGGCACATCAGCTTCCGCGCGGTTTGGGTTTGGAGAGTTCGTCGGCTGTGGTGATCGGCGTCAACGCCTCTCCCGGTACGGGGGCGGAGCTGAAGGTGCGAAGTCCGATCGACGGGGTCGAGCTGGCGAAGTTCCCCATGGCGGGGGTCTCCGTGGTGGGTGACGCGGTCGGCGCGGCGT
>JBBRUM010000132.1:0-8824 GCA_038247815.1 Tepidisphaerales bacterium
CGACGACGGCTCGGGAATGGCGCCGCCGGGAAGCCCGACCCCATCGCCGAGCGGTGCGCCCTGACCCCGCAGCGCCGCGATCACGCGGCCAAGATCGTCCGTGTCGATCAATCCGTCGTAGTTGACGTCGCCGAAGTTCCAGCCGGTCCCCGCCCCAGCCAAACCCTGCAGCACCCGCGAAAGGTCCGATGCGTCCACCGAACCCGAGAGGTCTGTGTCACCAAGATACGTGTACCTCACCAGAACGTCCGTCGTCCCCACCGACTGGCCGGCGAACGTCGAGATCCCGCCCGCCGCGTTGGAGTAAACCCCGATTGTGGTGAACGCCCCAGCCGCCGTGTAAAACGCGTCGCTCGAACCCAACCCGACCGTGCCCGGCAGACCGCCGCTGGCTGTGTACCACGCCCGCACCGCGTCGCGGAGACTCGCGACGTTTGCGGCGGCCGCGCCCACGTTGGCCCCGCGGACAATCGCCGACGACGTGCCGAGGTCGACGAAGCTCGTGTAGACCCGCGCCCCCAGCGCCGCGCCGTTGTTCTCAATCGAGATGGCACCGCCGACGTATGTTCCACGGATGGCCAGCGTTCCGCCCCCGCCGACCGTCACGCCGTTCGTTGTCGGGCTGCCCGTTGCCGTTCGTACCGAGCCCACCGTCAGAACCGAGCCCGCCGGAACGTCCACCACCAGAGGAGACGCAAGCAGGATCTGGGCCGAGACTCTGTGCGCCCCGGTCGTCACCGCCGCGAACGCGGGAACCCCCGCCACCCCCGAGTTCAGCGTGAGCGCCGCCGGCCCTGAAAGTTCGTACGTCCCCGCCCCGCCGAAGGACACGATCCCCGCCGTCACCGCCGCCGACAAGTTCACCACGCCACCCTCCGGCCGGGCGAACACCGCCGTCGCCCCCGCTCCGCCCGGCGAAACACCGTTCCCCCAGTTGGATCCGGTGGCAAACGCGCCCCCACCGGCGAACGTCCACGCCCCAGAACCCTGTCCAAAGTTGCGAACCAGAAGCCGGAAGTCCTGAATGTCGACCCGATCGTCTCCGGTCGAGTCGCCGGTCGCCCACCTCGCGGCGGCGTTGTTGAAGTTCGCCAGAAACGTCGAGCCGTCAGCCGAGTTGACCACGCGGTCGAGGTTCGAGTCACCGTAGCGGACGTCGAGAATCTGGTTGATGAACGTGTTGCTGTCGGCTGCGGTCAGGAGGTTGTCGCCGGTGTAATCGCTTCGGCGACTGGCGACCTGGCCCCGCACATCGCGGAGGACAAGGTCGATGTCGGTCGAGTCCAGCGTGCCGATGCTCAGGTTGTCGAAGAGTTGGGTGTCGGCAAAGGCGAAAAACTGCAACGCCCGCGCTTCGCGCTGGGTGTAGGTCAGGCTGTTGGGCCTCACGCCCGTATAATTGGACACGAGTCCGCCGTCCAGGGGTAGCGCGCCAAGTGTGTTGAGCTGACCTTCGTCCTGAATGCGGGCGAATCCCTGCGTCGGGAGGGGGTCTCCCGTGCCGTTGCTCCCCGCAATTCCACTGAGCGCCGTGCCATCGAAGAGCTTGACGTAGTAGTCCACCTTACGCCACACGCCAGTGGTCACGTTCGTCGCAATGTTCCGCTGGTTGATGAATAGCTGCGCCCACGCCGAGTATGTTCCGCGATTGATGTTCGTCGGCTGACTTCTGAGCACGCCCAGCGGGGCATAGTTGTCCAGCCCGTTGACGATCGACTTGTTCGCGTCCGAGTACGTCAGGATCGCCGCGTTGAAGAACGACGGGTCGTTTCCGATGGGGATGAAGTTGTGGAAGCTCAGGTGAATCACCCCCGCCCCGTCGGCTGGGGTGAACGGAGCGCCGCCGGCTTTGATGTTGTAGAAAATCTCGAAGTCGTTGTCGGCGTTGTACCGCAGTGCGCTCGTGCCCCCGACGCCGACCCCGGGCACGATCGACGCCGCGCCGAAGGGGTCGACCGTCGGCAGACCCTGCCCGTTGTCGAAGTTGAAGTTGATGAACTGCGTGCCGCCGTACGCCGCGCTGAGCGACAGCCCCGCCGATGCAAGGGCGACCGCAACGGCCAAGCCGTTGTTTGCGCGGAGAAGGGACGAGCGACGGGCGGTGCTGGTGTTGCGGGAAGCGGTCACATCTCACCTCAAAGTCGGAAGTAATCAGAACATCAACTCATCTGCGGATCGGGGGTGCCGTGTGGAACTGGCGCCCCCGGGGTTGCCCGAAGGCAAGGCCCGGGGGCGTCTTTCGACGCGCCCGGGCCGGCACATCGAAGGCATTACGCCCGGCGACGACGCATCAGCGCCAGCGCGGGAACCGCCAGCAGCGACATCGCAGCCGGCTCGGGAACAACGGTCCCGTTGAACTCAATCTCCGCGATGCCCGCGGGGACGTTCGTGTTCGCCAAGTCGCCGGCCCAGTTGTTGGTGACGGTGAACTGGAGGAATCGAACGTTCTCGGCGGTCAAGGCCAGCTCGGCGCCGAGGTAGTTGTTCGTCGTCACCAGCAGCGGGTTTGCTTTGGGAATGCGGGCAGCGCGAATCGGCGAATAGATCACGCCGTCCACAGACCCCTCAATGATCACGTCTCGAACCCCGCGAACCGTGCCGTCGTTTGTGATGTTGCCCTGGGCGTCGGCTTCGGCTTCGCTCCAGTTCCAGATGTTGAATGACGTCAGGTTGTACAGGTTGCCGAGGTCGAAGGTCAGCACGGGGAGGACATCCGGTCCGAACGTGTACCGAACGCCGTCTCCGACAGGGGCGAGGCCGGGGACGACGAATTCCTTCACCGCGATACTGGGGTAAATGTCAAAGGTCTTCGAACCATTGTTCGGTCCGTCGAGGGACAGCCAGGCCTGCTGGAAGACTCCGTTCACGGGCGCGAAAAGATTGCCGGTGTGATAGAACTTCCCGGGCTGGCTCGGGGACGGAATCAGGCCCGAGCGGTCGACCATCTTCCACGGGCCGCGGACGAACTCGTCACGGACCGAGCCGATGACGGCCCCACCGAAACCGCCGAACGAGCCGGGGACCAACTGATTTCCGCCGCCGAAGACGCCAAAGCCCTCAAAGCCCAGAGTGTCAAACGACGTCGCCGTCGCCCGGACATTCGGGATGACGACCGCGCTGGCCGCACTGGTGAGAACGATTGCGGCTGCGACGGAAACAAACGATGCTGCGATGCGTGTGGAAACTTTCATGATCTCCTCCGAGGAAATGTAGCTATCGGGCGTTTAAACCCGAAGCGGAAAAATGGATGTACTAAGGCAATTCCCGATTGCTGTGATGTGATGATGCTCGCATCGGAAACGCCAACTCTGCTGACCTTTACCCCGCCCCGACGACATTGCGCTCGAACCGACGCGCCTTGCCAAAATCTTTCTTCATAATGATGCTCATTCCTCCTCTTGTTGGGACCCGTGTGTCCCGGGCACTGTTGTGCGGTGCCCGGGACATCACGCTCCGGTTCGACTGTTGCTGACGAGTGTTTCGTTTCGCGGCGGCGGTCAATGGCGCACGGTCGCGCCACAAACCGTCACAGGCCCTGACGTTCGGCCTCCGCGGTAAAGCTCCGTTCCGAATCGATGTACTTAAATGCGATCGCCTCCGGCGCCAGTTCGTCCATCGGATTGGCCAGCCGCTGCATCACCAACTCGACCGCCCGCCGCCCGAGCGGCGCCTGCGGAACGATCCAAGTCGGCACGACGCGGTCAGCCAGTCGAACCAAATCATTTCCGAATGTCGCCGCCTCGAGATCCCCCGGCGTCGACACGCCCAAATCCCCCGCGATCAACAAAATGCTCGTCGCCTCCAAGTCGCCATAGGTCAAGATCGCCGTCGGGCGGTTCTTCTCAACGACCCACGACCGGGTGAACGAACGCATCTCAGAATTTTCCACCGCATGCTTGTTGCGGATGACCCGAGCCTGCATTCCCGCGTCTCGCATGGCCGTTTCGTATCCTTGCTGGCGATCGAGCACTGAGTAGTGCGAACTGCCCAAGGTTTCCGTCCCGTGTGCATAGTTGACGAAGGCGATCTTCTTGTGCCCTTTGGCGATGAGGGTCATCGTGGCCGCTTGGCCTGCCGCGAAGTCGTCCGGGCGGACGCAGTTGAACGGCTGACGTGTATTCAGCCACACCGACGGCACCTGGTGCGTCCGAAGGATCTGGACCATCTTGTCGGGAATGTGGTCGGTGTAGTTGATCAGCAGCGCATCAGCGCACGCTTGCCGCAGGATCTTGGGAATCTGTCCCTCTTCCGTCAGTTTGTCATCCGGCAGGCGGGTAAAGAGCAGGTGTATCTCATGGGCGGCGAGTGCGTCGTGGATGGCCGATTGGGTCCTAGGTGCCAGCGTGGAAACCGCGCCGTCGGTGCTCATCAGCAGCGCTACACACCCGAACGACCCGCGACGCGTCGCCCGGGCGGCGAGATTGACGCGAAAATTCATCCTCCGTGCGACCTCAATGACTTGTGCTTCCCGCGCCACGGAGATGCGGGCTTGGCGCGCCTTGCCATTGAGCACGCAACTGACGGTGGACTTGTCCACCCCCGCTGCAAGAGCAATGTCACGAAGCGTTGCCATTCGGAACTCCTGATCAAATCTGCACTAACGATTTTGCAGACTCTTCAAAAAACTCTGGAACGACGATTTCACAGGCTTGCAAAATCGGTTGAGCTGGAGTAATGTAACCTGAGATCGTTTGCTGTCAAGTCCGACTACAAATTTTCATCGAATCCAATGAAGCTCACAGATCCAAAGTCATCCTTGTCGGGCACCGTGCAGGTCGCGTTGCCCGACCCGCTGGCGGTGATGGTCGGAGCTTCAAGCCCTCGGGTTTGGGTGGTCGACAGATCCCGCGCCCCGACTACCTCGCACTCGACTACCTCGCACTCGGTGGCCTCGCACTCGGGGGCCTCACATTCGGGGGCCTCACATTCGGTGGCGTCGCACTTCGGGGCACCACGAGAAGAGGGCAGTCCGGCGCTTCCGTTTTCGACCATCTCCCAAGCCGCCGCCATCGCTGGGCCTGGAGACACCGTGCTCATCCATCCCGGCGTGTACCGCGAACGCGTCGCGCCCAGGGTCGGCGGAACCGAAGGCAAGCCAGTGGTTTACAGCGGTGTCGGCGTGGGCGTGATTGTGCGCGGGTCCGACGTCTGGAACCCCCAGTGGGTCCCAGCCAGCGGCGGGAAGGCAGTGTTCGAGGCCGATTTTCGCGCCAGTGCATTTGGAGGCTCGGATGTATTTATTCGCCCGGCTAGGGCGCTGGCGGGAAACAAGGTTCTCGGTCAGATTTTCGTCGGCGACCGACTGATGCTGCAGATGGACCGCCGCGAGCAGGTTGTGCAGTCCCCCGGCTCGTGGTGCGTCGATCAGGCTACTTGCAGGGTGACGTTGCGCTTACCAGTGGGAATCGCCCAGCCGGGGGACTCTGTAATAGAGATCACGGTGCGAGACCGACTCTTCGCCCCCATCCGACGGGGACTGGGACACATCCATGTGAGGGGCATCACGTTCGAGCACTGCGCCAATCAGTCCGCCCACAGTTTTTGGACGGTCAAAGGGCACCCCCAAGCCGGCGCGGTTTCCTGTCGGAGCGGGCACCACTGGGTCATCGAGCGGTGCACCGTTCGCCACGCCAACTCGGTGGGGATTGACTGCGGTTCCGAAGGTGCCCGGGACACCGATGGCATGGACCCGACCCCGCCGATCGAGAAGGTTGGACGTCACGTGATCCGCGACAACATCGTCAGTGACAACGGCGAAACGGGGATCATGGGATGGAAGCACATTGGGACCCGCGTCACCGGAAACGTGGTCGAGCGGAACAACGCGATGGGGTTCAACGCCATCGAGGAAGCCGGGATCAAGTTCCACTACTTCATTGACGGGGTGATCGAGGGGAACTTGGTCCGAGACAACGACGCACATGGGATTTGGCTGGACAATGTGTGGTACGGGTCGCGGGTGTCGCGGAATACGGTGCTGAACAATCAGCACTCGGGGATCATGGTCGAGCTGGGGTTCGGGCCGTGCATGGTGGATCACAATGTGGTGGGGTTCACGCGCAACGGCGAGGGGATCTACACGCACGACGCGTCGGGGGTGACCGTTGCGCACAATTTGCTGGTGGCCAATTCACACTTTGGTGTGCACATGCGGACCGTGTCGGACCGGTGGATGGAGAGGCGGCTGGGGGATATTGGTTGGGCGACGACGCGTGAGCAGCGGGTGATTTCCAACGTGTTCATTGACAACTACCGAGGGCACATTTGCTTTCCGCACGACCCGGACGGGACGTCGGGGAATGAGTCGGACCACAACGTGTTCGTCAACGGGACGATGTGGCAGTGGGACGGGCAGACGTTTCATCGGTTCGGGGTTTCAACGAGCGAGGATCGGCATGGGCGCGGGGGGATCCTGGCGTCGCTGGGGTTGCCGGAGGGATATGGCGCGGGGGACGGCTTGGCGGGGCAGGGGGTTGCGGTGGATTTTGATTTGTGGCGTCGGGCGACGGGTCGTGACGCGCACAGCGCGACGCCGTCGGTATCGCGGGGTCCGGTTGAGAATGGGGCGGTGGTGAGGGGGTCGCTGGCGGTGTCGGCCCGGGCGCTGGTTTTTGAGGTGAGGGATCCGTCGCTGATTCCGTTTGTGGGTTCGCCGGAGGTGGCGGGGCTGACGTGCGACTTCCACGGGCGTCCGTTGGATTGGGAACGGGCGCGTCCGGGGCCGTTTCAGGATGTCGAGTCGTGTGGTGCGGTGATTTCGATAGCGCCGGTGGCGGTATGAGTGTGAGTCGTGCGGGTGATTCGGGTTCGACGATGACGCCGGCGGTGGTGTTCTCTGCGGCGGGGCGGGTGGACGTTGAAGAGATCGCCATGGCGCTACCCGGGCCGGGCGAGGTGCGGGTGCGGAGCAGATACTCGGGCGTGTCGGCGGGCACTGAGGGCTGGTGCTTGGAGGACACGTTCACCTGGGCTCGGACGCCGTACCCATGCGTGCCGGGGTATCAGAGGGTGGGGACAATCGAAGCGCTGGGCGCGGGGGTGACGGGGCTACGCGTGGGGCAATCGGTGCTGGCGACGATCGGGACGTGGACCGGGCCGGTCAAGCCGTTTTGGGGTTCGCATGTGGCGGTGGGCAACAGCTTGGCGGCGGAGACTTTCCCTCTTGCCCCTGAGGTCGACGAGCTTGACGCGGCCCATGCGGTGGTGGCGCAGGTGGGGTTCAACGCGGCGTCTCGGGTTGTGCTCGGGGCAGCCGCCGCGGACCAATGGGTGGTGGTCTACGGCGACGGGCTGATCGGGCAGATGGCAGCGCAGGCGGCGAGGGCGCGGGGGGCGAGAGTGATTGTCGTGGGGCACCGGGAGGCGCGATTGAAGCTGGCGCTGGCGCACTCCGCCGACGCGGTGGTGAACAACCACACCGCTGACGTGCGCGAATTCGTCAAAGCGACGACCGGGCGCGAGACGGTGACGGCTGTGATCGACACGGTGCAGTCGCTGGCGTGCGAGCGGGAGTATGTTCCGCTGCTGGGGCGGGGGGTGGGGCAGGTTGTGTACAGCGGGTTCACGCCGGGGGATGTGTGGTCGGACATGGGGCTAGTTCAGCGGAGCGAACTGACGTGCCACCATGTGTCGGGGTGGACGCGGGAGAGGCTCGAGCGAACGCTGGCGCTGATGGCGGCGGGGAAGCTGCGAGTGCGACCGCTGACGACGCACTTGGTCGGGTTCGGCCAAGCCGGGCGGGTGTGGGAGATGATCCGGGGGAAACGGGAGGAGTTCACGGGGGTTACGTTCGACTGGGAAGGAGCGACGCAGTGAAAGTATTGATTACGGGTGCGTGCGGCTGGGTGGGACGGGAACTGACCAAGGTGCTCGCCGAGGCGGGACATACGCTGAGACTGACGGACATCGCCGACCCGGCTGAGGCGACGATGTTCGTGCCGGGGCGGGAGGGGCGGGTGAAGGCGCCGATCAAGCTGGACTGGCCGTTCGTGCGGGCGGATTTGTGTGACGGGGCGGCGATGCTGGCGGCGTGCCAGGGGATGGACGCGGTGGTGCACCTCGGGACGGTTCCCAGCGGGCTATACGAGCACGGCAAAGAGGTGATGCGGGCGAGCGTGGTGGGGACGTGGGTGGTGATGGATGCGGCGCGGCGGACGGGGGTGGGGCGGATGTGTTACGCGTCGAGCGTCAATGCGTATGGCACGTTCCATTGGCGGGTGAGCGGGAAGGCGGCGGTGTACACCACCATGCCGTTGCGGGAGGACGAGTTTGCGCCCGTGCCAGAGGATCCGTACAGCTTGGGGAAGTATTTCAACGAGCTTACGGCTGCGAGTTTCCACCGGGCGTTTGGCGGGACGTACGCGGGGTTTAGGTTTGCGGGGTTGTGGACGGAGGAGTTGTACCGGCAGCGGCTGGAGAGGCCGGAGGCGACGAAGGAGTGGAGCGACGGTTTGTACCAGTGGGTGCACTACGCGGATGTGGTGGATGGGATTCGGCGGGCGCTGGAATGCCTGACGTTGCCCGAGTGCGATGTGTACCTGTTGGGGGCTGCGGATACGACGCAGACGGAACCGACGATGGAGATCTTGCGGCGGTTTCGGCCGGACCTTGTGCGGACGATGAAGTCGGAGATTGCGGGCCGGGGGGCACTGGTCGCCATTGACCGGGCACGGGCGGCGTTTGGCTATTCGCCGGTTCACCGGTTGGGCGTTTGAGGTCGGGCTGCTCGATTTCTGTCAAAATCTGCTGTTGTTGCTGCATCCGTTGCATATCTTGTTGAATCAGCATTTCGTTTTGTCGCTGGATTCGGTCGTTTCCAAACGGC
>JBBRUM010000133.1:0-8790 GCA_038247815.1 Tepidisphaerales bacterium
TGCCGAATCGGCCCCTTTGCTCATCACCGTCGCACAGCGACAGTCCTCCACCACCGGCCCGCTGACCCTTCGCGTCCGCGACATCACCGGCGGCCAGGTCCTGACCATGATTGTGGACCGCAACGACAACGCCCTTCTGCCGCTTCGATCGATGAAAGTCGGCGACTCCGCCACATTCACCCACAACCGCACCACCTACACCCTCACCCTCACCCGACTCAAAAACTTCCTCCTCGGCGAAGACTTCGCCGAGTTCACCCTCACTCCCCCGCCGAGGTAAGCGCCGTGGGATTCACCACCGGGAGTCAAAGGGCGCGGAGCGGCACGGAGAAGAAACAGATAAGGTAAATTAAATTGCTACTCCATCAAACGGAACCTCTAACGCGGCGCGAATCGCTTTGGCATTCGTCGGTTTTTTGTCCGTGCCAGTCCGAGCCACCCGACTCCTAGCTCCCCCGTGGCGCCGCCCCCTGCTGGGGTTCCGGGAGCTGTGCTTCGCCGCCTTGGCCTTCGATGAGTTCGATCGTTCGACCGGGGAGGGCCTTGCCGTCTTGCGTAAGTTTCACGCCGGGAAGCTTGAGGATGCCCGCCCGCAGCGCCGCCTCCCAGCGGGCACGGATCTTGGCTAGGTCGGGGTCGTCTTTCCCGAACCGCCGGTAGCTTTTAACCTCAAGGTCGTTCTCCCGGTACGCCATCAGGTCGATCGGAGGGCCCACCGTGACGTTGCTCTTCATCGTCGAATCGATCGACAGCAGCGCGAGCTTGCACGCGTCCTCCAGCGTGGTCCGGTCGTACTGGATACCCCGGTCGAGGATGGGTCGGCCGTACTTGATCTCGCCGATCTGCAGGTACGGCGAGTCCTCGGTGGCTTGCAGGGGATTGCCCTGGGGGTACAGCAGGTAGAGCGCCGGCGGCTTGCCCTTGATCTGTCCGCCCATGATGAAATGCACGTTGAACTTGAACTCGTCTTTCTCGAGCGCCTCACGGTCGAGGTCGGCGACCTTTCGCATCGTGTTGCCCACCACCCGCGCCGCGTCGTACATCGACTCGCAGTCGGCCAATCCGTGCCCCTGGTCGAACTCGCGTTGGAGCAGCGTCAGGCAGCTTTGCGTGCAGCTCAGGCTGCCACTGGAGAGCAGCGTAAAAACCCGCTGACCGGGGATGGTAAAGCTGTGCATCTTCCGCGTGGTGTTGACCTGGTCATACCCCGCGTTGGTCCGCGAGTCGCTGGCCATCACCAACCCGTACTTCGTCATGATTCCAAGACAGTATGTCATCGCGGCAAGTTCCCCTGCGCAGCCAGTCGTTCGTCGCCACCCGAAACCCCCGCCCCGGAAAGATACGCGAAGACCCGCCCCCGTCCCAAGGGTTCTCTTCGGAACAAATTTGTCGTACCTTGTGCGTGGTCCCCCGGTCTTCCGACACAACGTCGAAAGACTGCTTGTGCCCACCGCCCTTCCCCGCCCAACCGTTGCAACCGATACCACCGGACTGCGACGAATTGCGACCCATGCTCATCGATTGCGGTTTCGATCTGGTGTTCGACATCCCCGCACCCACTCCCATGGTGCTCGCGCTCTACCTACATCCCTCGCGCGTCCCCGACCTCGTCCACCCGCGGGGAATCGAATCGCTCCACCTCTCTCCCTTCGTTCCGCTCTTCGACTACTACGACACCTTCGGCAACCGTCTCAGCCGGCTCGTCGCCCCGGCGGGCAAACTCCGAATCGCCCATCGCATGACCGTCCGCGACCCCGGAACCCTTGATCCGCCGATCACAGACGACCTCTACCAGCACCCCGTCGAACAGCTGCCGGGCGAGGTGCTGCAATTCCTCCTCGGCTCGCGGTATTGCGAGGTTGACCGGTTCATGCCTCTGGCGTGGGAGCTCTTCGGCCAGATGCCGCCAGGCCCGGGCAGGGTTCGGGCGGTGCTGAACTTCGTGCACTCGCACCTGACCTTTTCTTACGCCTCCGCCCGCCCGACCAAGACCGCGTGGGACGTCTACGAGGAGAAGAAAGGCGTCTGCCGCGACTTCCAGCACCTGACGATCACCTTCTGCCGCTGCCTCAACGTGCCCGCACGATATGTCACGGGGTACCTCGGCGACATTGGCATTCCCCCGGACTCGACTGCGATGGACTTTTCGGCATGGATGGAGGTATATCTCAGCGGCGCGTGGCGCACGGTCGACGCGCGTCACAACAAGCCCCGCACCGGCAGGATCCTCATGGCCACCGGTCGCGACGCGACGGACGTCGCCCTGACCACTGGATTCGGTAAGACCACGCTCGAGCACTTCTCGGTGATTACCGTCGAGAGGACTGTGTGACCCCCCCCGCCGTGGAGGTTGACTCGGAGGATGGGGTGGCGTCCGT
Source organism: Tepidisphaerales bacterium (assembly GCA_038247815.1). GTDB lineage: Bacteria > Planctomycetota > Phycisphaerae > Tepidisphaerales > Tepidisphaeraceae > JBBRUM01. The sequence goes on from JBBRUM010000133.1 coordinate 2,379, forward strand.
ACCGGCGGGCGTGAGATCCTTGCCCGCACGCAGCGACGGCAGAAGAATCAGCCACACCGGAACATGCTGCACCCAAAGGACCGCGGGGTGGAGATATTGCAGGTGGTAGAGCGGAATCAGCGCGGTGTAGAGGAATAGCGCGGGCAGGGGCGAAAGAACCAGAAACGGCAGCGCCCAGGTGTAATACCACGGGAACTGCGTGGGACTCAGCAGAAAGAAGATCGACAGTGCAATCGCCGCCCAGCGGGCCATGGCGCGGGGAGTGGAGAGTGAGGGGAGGAGGAGAAAGGCAAGCCACGCTGCGGTCAGCATCGCCGAGAGGTATCTCCCCACGCGGACGGGATCAGTCAGCATTGGCACGCCGTTCTCGGCGAGCTTGAGCAGTGCGTAATCGACCAGTGAGAACAGGCCGGCGTTGTTCGTCCACCAAAGTGCGTAAGCCGAGAGGCCAGAGGTGGTCGGCACGTCCCACGAGGTCAGGAGGGGGAAAGAGGCGAACGCGGCGACGGATGAGAACAGGAGCGCGTGGAGAACGGTGCTACGGATCGAAGGGGAGCGGTAGCGGATGAGCAGGGGCGCGAGAAGCAACGGCCACAGCTTTACCCCCACGGCCAGGGCGAGGACGATCATGCCGGCCTTGCGACGGTTGGCAAGCACCAGCGCAAAGGCCGCTAGCGCGAAGACGATGGCAATCGCGTCCATGTGGGCGGCGAGGTAAAACTCCTTGATCACCACGGGGTTCCACCAGTAAAGAATCACGGCGAGCTGAGGTCGGCCGAGCGTCGGTAGGAGGTGAAGGAGCAAGCCAAGGATCGCGAGGTCGGCAAGGAGAAAGACGGCGCGGAGGGCGACGGTGTCGAACGGGGAGATGAAGTAAGCGAGGGCGAAGAAGGCTTGGGCGATGGGGGGGTAGATCGTGGTGAGTTCGGGATGGTTGATGTGCAAGAGGGTGGGATGTGCGGTGGCGGCGAGGGGGGCGAGGGAGGCGGAGGAGTGGGCGGCGGCTGGGGGGGTGGTGTAAGGGCTGAGGCCGTGGGCGGTGACGGCGCCGTCCCAGAGGAAGCGGTGGAAATCGGTTTCGTATTGCGGCGGCTGGGTGAAGGAGAGAAGGCGGACGAGCATGCCGAGGGAGAAGATCAGGGCCAGGCGAGATGTCGTGGGGGTAAAGCCGCGGCGGAGGAGGAGGTAAGCGGCGAGGAGGGAGGCGCCGGCAAGGCAGTAAACGGCTGTGAGAATGCGAAGTTGCGACGGTTCGGGGCGGTCTTGCGTGAGGGGGTGGACGAAAAAGAGTGAGGCGGTCAGCAAGAGAGAAAGGAGCGCGGCGACGATTCCGGAAATCGGGAGGCGAGAGGGTGGGGAAGGCATGGCGGTGCGGGCGGTTAGGTGCGAGCGGGTAGGTGCGGGAGAGGTCTAGTGGGATTAGGCGGTTCAGGCGAGGGAACGGCGGACGGCGGTGTCGAACTTTCGGTCTTGGACGAAGAGGTAGCCGCCTTGGATGAGCACGCCGGTGGCGTGGCCGGCGAGGTAGGGGGAGAGGGTAAGGAGGGACCAGACGTAAAGGGCGGCTGCGGTGGCCAGCCAGAGGTAGTTGAGCTTGTGGGAGAAGGCGAGTGCGCCGAGGAGCTTGTTGGCGTCGGCGAGTTCGGCGGCGGCGGAGTCGGGGGTGATGGGGGTGCGGTCGGCTGCGGCGGCTTGGCGGAGACCGAGGAGGGCGAAGACGATGTCAATCGCGCCCCAGATCCAACACTGAACGAAGAACGGGCCGAGGAAGGGGTGCTCCTTTAGCAGCAACCAAGCGGGCAGGCCGAGAACAATGGAAGCGACCGACCACGCCGTGAGCAGGCGGGAGTAGAACCGGCGGGTGGAACGCAGGGCGGGAATGGGGGAGGTTTGCAAATGGGGGAACCGGTATGAGTAGGTGGGTGGAAAAAGTTTAACGGAGTGTATCCGGGTGGGGGAGGTGGGGCGGAAGTGAGATCGGTGTCGGCGCTCGGGAGTCGACGGCGGCGCAACCCGGGACTTTCTGAAGTGCTAGCCGAGGTCCTTGGTCATCGTGTGGTGCAGCCCGGCTGTGGGAATCTTGTAGGGGGCGGGAGATCGGACCTCCCAGTTTTCGCGGAGGTAGAATCGGACAGCGCCGATGCGGGCGTTGCACCACAGGAGGATTTTCTCGCCGCCGTGCCTCTCGAGCACCGCCGACTCGAGCATGCCCAGCACCCGGCGGCCCAAACCCATCGAACGGAACGCCTCGTCGGTGGACATTCCGCGCAGGCGGTAGGCGAACGACGTGCGTGGGAGGAGTTGGGCGAACTCAGCCGGCGGCGGTTCGGCGATGAAGGTGGCGCAGCAGGCGGGTTTGCCGCTGACGGTGGCGAGCACGTGTACAGTGGTGGGATGGATGTCGGTGGGGAAGATGGCAGCGTCGCGCGGCATGCCCAGGCGGAGAACGCGGTGGCGGAGGTCGACGACTTCGTCCGGCTGGGCGAACCGGACAGTGATGTCTGCTGAGAAGGCGGTTTCGGGGTGGTCCAGTCTGTGGATGAGGGACTGCATGAGGGGGGCGAGATCTTTGCCCATGCCTTCGGTGACAAGTGAAGCCCGGGCGATTCCGCGGGTGAGAATGTCGCGGGCTTCGGGCGCGTGGCCGAGTGCGATGAGGGTCTTGGCGAGGTTGAGGTAGGTGGCGAGGTGGGTGGGGTCGCGGATGTTGGCGAAGCGGAGATGGTCGGCGGCTTCGGGGAGGTTCTGTGAAGTCTCGTACAGCTTCTTACCGAGGGCGAACCGGGAGAGGGGGTCGCCGGGGTCGAGGGCGACGAGCTTTTCGAGAGTTTCAAGGGACATGGCCATAGGGCGGCGATGATAGGTGGGAGGCGCGGGGTTAGGCGTGAGGGACCCAGCCTTTGGCGTTTTCGGCAGCGGCGAGGATGACGTGGAGGACGGCTCGGCCTTCGTGGGGGCCGTGGAGGGGGGGCGTGTTGTTTTTGAGGCAGTCGGCGAAGTGGGAGATTTCTTCGGCGAAGGTGTCGAGCTGGGGGTAGATGTAGGTGGCGGGCTCGCGGGCGCCGAGTGGGAGGTAGTGGAGCTTTTCCTCGGAGCCGAAGAGCTGTCCCTTTTCTCCGACGACGTGGATTTGGTGGGTGCCGTGGGGGAGGGGCATGGCCCAGGAGGTGAGGATTTCGCCGATGGCTCCGTGGTCGAAGCGGACTTGGACGGTGGCGGTGTCCTCGGCTTCGAGGGGGATGAGGAAGCGGCCCATGGTGGATCGGACCCCCCCCGCCGCTACTTGGCCGCCGGCGAGGTGGAGCATGCGGTAGGTGGGGTGGTAGCCGGTGTCGATGAGCTCGCCGCCGCCCTGCGTGGCGAGCTTGGAGCGCCAGGTGTTGGCGAAGCCGGCGGGGTTGCCGCGGAAGCAGTCGGCTGAGCGGACGTAGTAGATTCTTCCAAGGAGTCCGTCGGTGATCATGCGCTTGGCTTCGCGGACGCAGGGCATGAAGAGCTGATTGTGGGCGGACATGTAGGTGATGTCTGCGGCGGCGACGGCGGCGAGGATTTGGTCGGCTTCGGCGAGGGTCATGCACATGGGCTTTTCGCAGAGGATGTGTTTGCCGGCTGCGGCGGCGTCGAGAATGGCGGGTGCGTGGAGGTGGTGGGGAAGGCAGATGTCGACGGCGTCGATCTCGGAGTGCAGCTCCCTGAGGGCGGTCTTCCAGTCGGCGAAGTGCCTGGGGGCGGGGTGGCCGGAGGCGGCGAGTTGCTCGGCGCGGGACTTGAGGTTTTCGGGCACGACGTCGCACAGGGCGACGACGCGGATCTTGCCCTTGTGTTTCACGAATCCGTTGGCGTGAGCTGCAGAGATTCCGCCGGCACCGATGAGGGCGACGCGGACGATGTCTTTGACGGGCTTGGGCATGGGCGGTTTCCTGCGGTTTAGGTGTGGGTGAAAGGTTTGCGTAAAGGAGAATACCGCGCCGGGGAAAAAAAGGTTGACAGGGGGGCCGGGGCGCGTTAGGTATATGTAAGGTCAGATTATGGAGCCACTTGGAACACAACTTCGACGGCAGCGACGGCGACTGGGGCTGTCGTTGGATGATGTCATGAAGTTGACGGGGATCAGCAAGCCGTATCTGTCGCTGGTGGAGACGAACAAAACGAAGAGCCCGCCGTCGGACGAGAAGCTGAAGAAGCTCGAGGCGACGTTGAAGTTCCCACAGGGGGCACTGATGATGCGGGCCCACCTCGCGCGAACGCCGGAGGAGGTGCGGGGGATGCTCAGCAAGCTCTTGGTGGGCAAAACCGGGGGGGCGGGCACAGGCGTCGGCGGATCGGTGAGCTTGGACGAGGCGTACCTCTCGGGAGCGCTGCAGTCGATCGTCGAAGAGCGGGCGGGGAACGCGGTGGTGGTCGGGATGGTCGGCGTGCCGGTGGTGAACAAGGTCTCAGCCGGGTACCCGAAGGACTTCACCGACATGGGCTACCCCGCCCGGATCGCCGACGAGTACATACCCGCCCCCGAGAGCACGGAAGGCGGCGACCGCGACCGATTCGCCGCGCGGGTGCACGGAGACTCGATGCTGCCGGATTATCGAGACGGGGATGTGGTGGTGTTCTCGGCTGTGGCCGAACCGGGCAGCGGCCAAGACTGCTTCGTGCGGTTGGAAGACGGCAAGACGACGTTCAAGCGCGTCTACTTCGAAAAAGACCCAGCCGGCAGAGACGTCGTGCGCCTTCAGCCGCTGAACAAGAGATACGACGCGAGGGTGGTACTGGCTGAACGAGTGGGAGGCGTGTACCGGGCGGTGTGGGTGAGCCGGGCGGTGGGGTGAGAGAGGATGTCAGATGTCAGATGTCAGATGTCAGATGTAGGGAGATTACCGCTCGGGGGTGAGGAAGGGGCAGAGGATGGATTGGACTTCGGAGAGGAAGGGTTCATCAGTGGTTGGCCGGATGGCGAAAGAGGGTTTGTGCTTCGGGTTACCTAGCTACCCAGACCGCGGGGGGTTCGATTTGTTCGCTGGGGCGTTTGCCGGAGTCTTTTCTTCCGGAGCCTTCGAAGCGGGAGGGGCATTGGACGTGCATGTCGGCTTCGACGGCGATTTGGCAGCTGAGGCGGGTATTGGGGTCGGTGATAGCTTTGGCGGCGCGGGTGTCTTTTTCGGCTTGGGTGGATTTTTCGGGGTTGCCGGAGAGGAATTGGACTCGGCAGGTGGTGCAGCGGGACGCTCCGCCGCAGGCGTGGAGCTGATCGACCCTGGCGACGTCGACGAGTGCGTTGACGAGGCGGCGGCCGGTGGCGATTTCGAACTCTCCGTAACCTTCGACTGTGAGTTTGGGCATGGGCAAGTGTAGGGGAGGTCATCTTCGGTTGTGCCGCCTGGAACGCAAAGCGGTTTGCTGTGCATGCTGCGACACCCGCCCCGGGAGATCTGGTTTGGCAAGGCTGGGCTTTTTCCGCCCAAACCTCCATGGAGACATGGGAGCTGAGTCGTCAAAAGGACGCGAACTGAATGTCCTTGCGGCGAGTTGGGCCGGGTTGGCAGACGGCCTGAATTCCGTTTCAATATCACGCGTGACAACCGATCCGACGTTTCACCAATCCGCCGCCAGCTCCCACCCCCGCGAAGGCTACGCCATCGTCATGACAGCCTGCATTGATCCCTCCACGGGCCCCCATCAAGTCGTCCGTAGCGACCCCATTGTCCGCGCGAGAGACTACGCGGATTCGCTGCGTGTCTGGATCAACAACCCCGATCCCCGACTCTCACGGATCGTGTTTCTTGAGAACAGTGGTTACCCACTCGACCACCTCAGGGAATTCGTCGACTCCCTGCCATCGAATGGAAAGCGCGTCGAGTTTATTTCCATGCGTTGCAACGAATGCCCCCCCGGAATCAGCTACGGCTACCCCGAACTGGTGATGCTTGGAAGGGGACTGGTGCAGAGCGAGTTGGCCGCCGAAAGTCGATATTGGATCAAGGTCACCGGACGCCTCCGGTTCCCCAAAATTTCCAACCTTCTCGACCGCCTCCCCAATGACTATCTCTTCGCCGTGGACTGCCGTGACAACACGCTGTTCGTCGCCAGCCCACAGCGTTTTGTCACCACCCAGCTCATGATCTTCAGCGCCGACTTCTACCTCCAACGCCTTCTTGGAATCGAATCCGAGCTAACGCCCGGACAAGCCTTCATCGAGAATCTTCTCTTTCGAAAACTCTTACCCCTTCGCGGTACCCCCGGCGCAATCCTCCGTTGGCCCGTCAACGTAGACCCCGTTGGGAAAGCCGCACACTGGCAGAAAAGCTACGGGTCTCTGAAACACACGGGCATCAATTCCTTTCGCTCCGTTTGTAGACGCCTGTTTCCGAATTGGTGGGTCTAGGGGCCGACTACGCTCCACTCGTTCGCACAAGCCGCA
>JBBRUM010000134.1:0-8778 GCA_038247815.1 Tepidisphaerales bacterium
CCCCGCCGCCCCCGGCGGGCGCCCGGGGGCGCGGCCCCCCCGGGCGGGCGGCCCCGGGGGGCGGGATCCCGGGGGCGGCGGGTTCGGCGCCTTGGTTGCGGGGGTTCATGAACAGGTTGTCGTGGCCGGGGATGACGAGGTCGGCGATTTCGTAGACTTCGACGAGGGATTCCTGTGCGCGGGCGATGTCGGTGGCGTCGGGGAGGACCTGGCCGGCGAGGAAGTGGTCAAGGGTGGGTACGCCGTCGCCGGCGATGAGGGTGCAGAGTGTGGTGGAGGTGACGAGCAAGCCGGCGGTGCCGGGGGTGTGGCCGGGGAGAGGGAAGAGGTCGACGCCGGGGGCGAGCTTGTCGGCGGCTGGCTGAATGCGGTCGAGGAGGCGGAGGGCTGCCTCGAAGGCGTCGCGGAGTTCGGGGTCTTCGCCTTCGCGGTCGAGGAGTTCCTGGGCGAAACGGCGGGCGTGTTCGAGCTCGGGCTCCCACATGAGGATTTCGGCGCGGTCGAAGGCGTCGAGGCCGGATCGGTGTGGGAGTGTGAAGTTGGTGAGGAAGACGGTGGTGACGGCGTCCGGGCCGAGGCCGGCGCGTTCGGCGAGGCGGGCGACGACGACGGGAGACGGCAAGCCGGGATCGACAATGATGACCTTCTCCGCCTTACCCGAGCCGGCCCGGATGAGGGAAGTGGTGGCGTGGGCGGTGCGGACGGGGGCGGTTTCGTTCCAAAGGCGGTTTCGGTCGAGGGCACCGATCGAGATCACATCCACGCGAGCCATGTTGTTCCTCCTCAAAACCCGGGTCGGGCGGGAGTATAGTCGGGGGTGATGAAAATGAGGACATGGGTTGTGCGGGGGGTGCTGGCGGGTGCGCTGGGGACTTGGATTGCGCTGGCGGGCGGGTGTGCGGCGGGGAGAGCTGGGGGTGTTACGGCGGTGGAGCTGGGGGAGTGGCGCGGGCCGACCAAGCGGGCGGAGGTGGCGCGGGCGCCGTGGCGGTACACGATGGCCAATGGGCAGGTGAAGGTGGGGGAGACGCTGACGAGCAGGTCATTTAGACTTAACAGCACGATTCCGGATGCTGTGATTCGGGAGAGATTGGTGCAGGTGCTCGAGGCTGCACTGCTGGAGTATCGCCGCGTAGCCCCTACCGCGCCGGAGTCGATCACGCCGATGGAGTCGTGGGTGTTCGAGGACCGGGCGCAGTGGGCGGATTTCACGCGGCGGAATCTCGGGGGCGAGGCCCACATCTACCTCCAGATTACCCGCGGCGGGTACACCGTGGGCGACTGGTTTGTCTCACACTTCACGGCCGAAATCCCCACGTCGTCGACCACCGCCCACGAAGGATTCCACCAGTTCGCCGCCAGACACTTCAAGGGCCGACTTCCCCCGTTTCTCGAGGAAGGACTTTCAACGACGTTCGAGCAGGTGAAGTGGACCGGGAACGACAAGGCGACGTCGCTGCCGAGGTTCAACACGCGCGTGAATCCGAATCGGGTGCTGTCGCTGCGGACTGCGATGGAAAAGAGGGCGACATTCCCTCTTGAGCAACTGATCCAGATGCATCCGGGGCTGCTGCTGAGTCGGCCGGGGGTGCAGATCGAGTCGTTTTATGCGCAATCGTGGGCGTTTGCCCGGTTTGTGCAGGAGTTTGACAACGGGAAGTATCGCCCCGGGTTTGAGCTTTGGATGGCGGACACCGTTGGCGGGACGGTGGTCGACCCGACGGGGACATTTACGCTGAAACAGCCGAAGTACGACCGCAGGGCGGTCAAGGCAGTCATCGAGCACTACCTCAAGACCGACCTCCAAACCCTGCAGGTGGAATTCGATGCGTGGTGTAACCACATTGCGTACAAGGAGTATGCCAAGCAGTGGGCGGCGCAGTAGGCGGGAGGGCTTTGCGGTTGGGGGGGAGACAGCGGGGGGCGGTGTGGGCTAAGATCTCGCCCTCATGTACCGAACCTGGGTTATTGCTCGACACACGTTCACCGAAGCGGTGCTTCAGCCGATTTTTTCGCTGATGATCCTGCTGGGTGCTGCCGTTCTGGGAATTTTCGGCGCCCTGCCGTTCTTCACATTCGGCGAGGACACGCTGATGTTCAAGAGCGTGTCGCTGGACTTGGTGCTGATTCTGGTGCTGATTTCGACGCTGTTCGTCACGAGTCGTTCGATCTATGAAGAGATCGAAGACCGGACGATGTTGACGCTGATGAGTAAGCCCGTGGCGCGGTGGGAAGTGATGGTGGGGAAGTACGCGGGGATCATCGCTTCGGCGGGGCTGGCGCTGGCGGTGTTGGGGGTGATTTTTGGGTTGGCGCTGTGGTTCCGGATTCCGACGGACTACCAGATTCGGGCGTCGACGATCAATGAGGGTGAGGCTCGGAATTTGTGGGAGTTGCGTGCGATGCACCTGTCGGGGATGTTTCCGAGCTTGGTGCTGATTTGGCTGCAGATTTCCGTGCTGGCGGCGATTGGTGTGGCGATATCGACGCGGTTTTCGCTGGTGGTTAACCTGCCTGCGGTGATCATCCTTTACCTCGCGGGGAACCTAACGCGGTTTTTGCCCGAGGTGGCGACGGGGTTTGTGACGACGTCGCTGTTGTATTTGAGCTACTTGCTGCCGTTTTTGCAGACGTTTGATTTGAAGTCGATCACGGTGCTGTCGCCGATTGCCTTGACGAACACGCAGTTTGACGGGCAGTTTAATGCGGTGTCACTGGGGTTCATCTGGACGAACGTGGGGCTGGCGGCGTTGTATGCGGTGGGGTACGCGACGTTCGCGTTGTCGGCTGGGCTGTTCTTCTTCCGATACCGTGAGTTGGGTGGGGCGGAAGGCTGATCGGGGTTGGGGTGGCTAGGCGAGTACGGTTTGCCAGAGCGTTGCCCAGAGGGTGGCGGGGTCTTGTTGGCGGAGGCGGGCTGCCATGCCGGCGACGATTTCGAGGTTTCCTTGGAGTGCGGTTGCGGGCGGGATCGCGAGTTCGGCGAGTCGGCGGGCGAGGGCGCGGGGGCGGGGGTCGTCCAAGAGCAGCGAGTCCGGGAGCAGGGGGGTGGTGATGGGTGTGCGGGTTGAGACGAGGGGCACCTCGGCGGCGAGGGCGTGGAGGAGGGGTTGATGTTGCGCCGGGCCGGAGGGGGCGTAAACGGCGACATCGCAGGCGGAAAGGAGTTGGTCGGGCCGGAGGTCGGGGAGTTCTTCGCGTGCGACGGTCATCAGGGGTGTGCTGCGGGCGTCTCCTGCGATGGCGGCGGCGAAGCGGTGGAGGCGGTCCATTCCCGCGCCGGCGCCGGTGACGAGAAATTTCCAGCGGAGGTCGGTGAGGGCGAGGATCGCGACCGACCACAAGGCGAGGTCGTGGCCGGAGGTACGGGTGCAATCGCCGAGGGCGAGAACGACGCGGTCGGAAGGGGAGTAGCCGAGTCGTTCGCGGAGCACGTCGTTGCGGCCCAGCCGACGTGGGGGGAGGGCGGCGGTGGGGGGAATGACGTGGATTCGTGACCAGCGGATGCCGCGCTGGCGGAGCATGGCGGCTGAATGTGGGGAGGGAGCGACGCCGACAAGGGGAGCGTTGCGGGAGATGAGCCGGAGCGCGGCGAGGTCCGAGCGGGTGGGGAGAACCAGGGGCGAGTACACGAGCGGTACGCGGACGCCGATGCACGCCCAGACGGCGGGGCCGACGGCATGGAGGGCGGCGGCGTAATCGAAGGACACCGAACGGAGTCGGGCGGCGTCCCACAGCCCGCGGAGGACGGTGCGGCGGTCGACGGACACTTCCGAGTCGGCGTCGACATTGTCCCCGGAAAGGGAGGTGGCGGAGTAAAAGGCGGAGTCGGCGAGGGAGGCGGTTTGGTCGTCAAGCCGGGGGGGGAGGAGCTGCAGGAGGTGGACCGAGCGGGGCGGAGACATGGGCCACGACAGTATACCCAGCCGGACGTCCCTACAATGCGGCCCATGTCTTCCAATGCGACTGAACTACGAATCCTTACGCTCCCCGGGGGTAAGTCGGAGCTGGATGCGATGCTGCGGCGGCTGAGACTCGACGCGGCGGACCTTGCGTTGTTGCGGGGCGAGCGAGCGGCGATGGCGCAGGCCGTTGCGGCGACGATCGCCGATGTTGCGGCGCGGGGAGACGCGGCGATCGTGGAGCAGGCGCGGCGGTTTGACGACCCGGAGTTCTCGGCTGGGAACATTGTCGTGACGCGAGACGAGATGGCGGCGGGGCATGCGCGGGTGGGTGCGGATTTGCTGGCGGCGCTGCGGCACTCGATTCGGCAGGTGCGCGAGTATCAGCGGCACATCCTGCCGGGGCGGACGAAGGCGCTTGAGAGGCCGGGGTTTTCGGCGGTGCACGGGTTTTCGCCGGTGGACTCGGCTGGGCTGTATTTTCCAGGGGGAAAGGCGTCGTATCCGAGCAGTTTGATCATGTTGGCGGTTCCGGCGGAGGTGGCGGGGGTGGGGCGGATCGTGGCGTGCACGCCGCCGAGCAGGCATTTTTCCGATGCGGTGCTGGCTGTGGCGCACGAGCTGAAGCTGCGTGAGCTGTACCGGGTGGGGGGCGTGGCGGCGATAGCGGCGATGGCTCTGGGGACGGAGACGATCGCCCCGGTGGACAAGATTGTCGGGCCGGGGAACACGTACGTGCAATTGGCCAAGCGGGCGGTGAGCGGGGCGGTGGGGGTGGACGGGTTTCTTGGGCCATCGGAGATCGTTGTCGTCGCCGACGAGTCGGCAGACCCGGCAACGGTCGCGGCGGACCTGCTCGCCCAAGCCGAGCACGACCCCGGAACGTGCTTTCTGCTCACGACCAGCGCGGCGGTGGCACGAAACGTGTCGGCGGAGCTGGCCAAGCAGACGCAGAGTTTGCCGCGGAGGGAGGCGATCGAGCGGTCGCTGGCGGATTTTTCGGTGGCGGTGGTGTGCCCGGACGCGGGGACGCTGTTTGACGTGGCCAATGCAATTGCGTGCGAGCACGTGAGCTTGCGGGTGCGGGATGTGGAGGGGGCGATTGGGCGGTTGAGGCACGCGGGGTGCGTGTTTGTGGGGGAGTACTCGCCGGTGGCGGCGGGGGACTACGTGGCGGGTCCGTCGCACTGTTTGCCGACGAACACGACGGCGCGGTTCGCCGGGGGGGTGAGTGTTTACGAGTTTCTTAAACGGTCCAGTCGGGTGACCTACGGCCCGGAGGGGATCGCGGCCGATGCGCCGCACATCGCGGCGCTGGCGCGGGCGGAGGGACTCGAGGCGCACGCGCGTTCGGCGGAGATGCGCGTTCGGCGGTGATTGCATCGGAGGATTGCGAATGGTGTAGATACAGGGATCCGGGTGGTATTCCCTCCGGCGGTGGGCGAGGCTAGACTTGTCGCATGGTTTCAAGTTTCGTCAGGCCGTCCGTCGTCGCGATGGACGGGTACGCACCGGGAGAGCAGCCCGCGCTGGGGGAGCGCGTGGTCAAGCTCAATACCAATGAGAATCCGTACCCGCCGAGCCCGAAGGTTTTGGCGGCGATCCGCGACGTAGACGGCGAGCTGCTGCGGCGGTATCCCAACGCGACGGCCGACGGCTTCCGCGACGCGGCGGCCCGAAAGTGGGGGCTGACGCGTAACCACTTCATCGCGGGCAACGGTTCGGACGACATCCTGACAATCGCCACGAGGACGTTTGTCGCCCCGGGCGGTGTGATCGCGGTAATGGAACCTTCATACTCACTTTATCCGGTGCTGGCGAAGCTGCAGGACGCCAAGGTTGTGGCCGTGCCGTGGGGGTCGGATTACTCGCTGCCGGTGGAGGCGCTGCTGGCGACGAAGGCCGACGCGATCTACCTCGCCAACCCCAACGCGCCGACGGGCACTGCCGTTCCCACGGCTGCGGTCGTCGCCCTGGCGGAGCAGTTTAAGGGACTCGTGCTGGTGGACGAAGCCTACGCCGACTTTGCCGAGCAGCACTGCATGTCGCTGGTGGGGCAACTGAGCAACGTCGTAGTGTCGAGGTCGCTGAGCAAGAGTTACTCACTGGCTGGGCTGCGGTTCGGTTATGGGGCCGGGCACCCGTCGGTGGTGGACCAGATGATGAAGGTGAAAGACAGCTACAACACCGACGCCGTGTCGATCACAGCCGCCACCGCCGCCATCGACGACGAGGAATACGCGCGGGGGATATGGGAACTCGTCCGAGCCGAGCGAAAGCGCCTCGCCGATGAGCTGGCCAAGCTGGGATACCAATGCCTCCCCTCGCAGGCCAACTTCGTGCTCGCAACGGTCCCGGGCGGTAACGGCAAGCTGGCGTACCAGCGCCTCAAGCAGCAGGGGATTCTGGTGCGTTTCTTCGACAAACCAGGCTTGAACGATAAAATCCGAGTAACCGTGGGCACGAGCAACGAGAACAACGCGCTCTTGGCGGGCTTGCAGTCGATCAACTTGAGTGAGAAGGCGGCCTAAAGTGTCAGGGAACGGATGACCTGCGCCGCCCCCGTTCGCCAACCCGCAACCTGTAAATCATCAACTAACACCCACTCCCCTGCCATGCCCCGCACCTCCTCCCAATCGCGCAAGACTTCCGAGACCGAGATCTCGCTGTCCGTCGACCTTGACGGACGCGGCGAGTCGTCGATCTCGACCGGCGTCGGATTTTTTGACCACATGCTTAAGCTGCTGAGTCGCCATGCCCTGATCGACCTCAAGGTGGTTGCCAAGGGCGATCTGCACATCGACCCGCACCACACCGTCGAGGACGTGGGCATCGTGCTCGGGCAGGCGCTGAACCAAGCCATCGGCGACAAGAATGGCATCTGCCGCTACGGGCACTTCACCCTGCCGATGGACGAGGTGCTGGTGACTACCGCGCTGGACTTCTCCGGCAGGCCAGTTCTCGTCGTTGACCTTCCGTTCAAATCTCCTCTGATCGGCGAATTTCCCTCGGAGCTTGTTGAAGAGTTCCTGCGGGCAGTATCGTCGCACGCGAAGCTCAACCTCCACGTCCGCACGCTGGCCAACGGCAACTCGCACCACCTCGCCGAAGCCGTCTTCAAGTCCCTCGGCAGGGCGCTACGTATGGCGGTGGCGATCGACCCCCGTGAGCCGGGAACGCCGAGCACGAAGGGGTCGCTATAAGGGGTCCGGTCTACGCGTTTCGCCGTAGTCACCGCCCCACTTCATCGCAATGCTTGGCAGACACCGAGGTAGAGGATGAACCCGGCGGCTGAGAAGCATACGAAGCAGCAGACGTACATCGCGGCGGTGAAGGCCGTGTACTTGGGCTGCCAATTGGTTTGATGGGCCGATAACGTCACCAAAATGCCAATGAGGAAGCACCCGGGTAGCAGGATCAAGCCCAGCGCGGTGAGGCACAGGATCGCCGCGTCGGCGAACGACGGGCGGTGGTCTGGCGAGGCCTAGGGGATGACCAACTTGGCGTCCATCGGCCAGAGCTTACCGGGTTACAGTTCGCTGAGGCTGCCCACTTCGGGGAGCGTGCCAATAAGGGGCCGTGCGTAGTCGAGGAAGGCTTGGGTGACGTTGTTGCCGTCCTTGATGAACTCGGGGGGCATGTGCTTGGTTTCGCGGGCGACGGTCGAGAGCGGGGTGAGGAAGGTTTCGATGGCGTAGGTCCCGCCGGGTTTGCGGCGCATGGCGACGCTGGTGCTGGCGGTGCCGTCGAGCTTTGACGACTCGGCTGCGACCTTGCCGACCAAGCGTGCTTCGGTGGCGTCGACTTCGCTGGTGTATCCGGGGAAGGACCGCTGGGGGTAGCCGAGTGTGTCGCCGCGAACGCGGAGCTTCTTGCCGCCCCCCCCAGTTCCGGGGTTGTTGAGCTTCTTGGTGATGAGGTTGGCGAGGCCGTCGGCGAGGGCGCCCGTGCCGGCGAGCTGGATGTTGCCGTGGCTGTCGCGCTCGAGGTTGGTCACGAGCCCTTCGGTCCAGGTCTTTCCGTCGGGGGTGCTCATGCCCTCGCTGCATGCGATGAGGCAGCGGCCGAGCTTGGAGTACACGCGGTCGACATCGGCGAGAAGCTGGTCTTCGCTGACGGGGGCTTCGGGGACGTAGATCAGGTGCGGACCGTCGGTGTCGGTCTTGCGACCCAAGGCCGAAGCGGCGGTAAGAAAGCCCGCGTGGCGACCCATGACCACGTCGATCTTGATCCCCGGCAGCGAGGCGTTGTCGAAATTATCGCCGAGGAACGCCGAGGCGACATACCGGGCCGCCGAGCCATAACCCGGGGTGTGGTCGTGCACGCGGAGGTCGTTGTCGATGGTCTTGGGGATGTGGTAGGTCTTAAGCTCGTAGCCTTCCTTCATGGCGAGCTCGTCGACAATGCGTGCGGTGTCGGCAGAGTCGTTTCCGCCGATGTAAAAGAAGTAACGGACGTTGTTTGCTTTGAAGTTTGCGAAGATCTTGTCGCAGTAGGCGGGGTCGGGCTTGTCGCGGGTGCTGCCGAGGGCGGCTGCCGGGGTCTTGGCTACGCGCTCGAGCAGGGCGGCGGGGGCGCTCGTCAGGTCGTAGTACTGATCATTGATGATCCCGCGTACGCCGTGCTTGGATCCAAGGATCTTGCCGACGTGGCCGAGCTTCTGAAGCTCCAGCACCACTCCGACGAGCGACTGATTGATGACAGAAGTCGGTCCGCCGGACTGACCAATGACTGCGTTGCCTTTGAGGTGGTTTGCCATGGGGAGGATTGAAGATAGGGCCTCCAAGGCACACTTCAAGTGGAGCGTAAGATCAACGAAGTGGGCAATCGATATTGGATCTTGCCGCGTGTTGCGGTTTGTCGTCGCAGCGGCGCA
>JBBRUM010000135.1:0-8777 GCA_038247815.1 Tepidisphaerales bacterium
CATGCAATGGAAAGATTCGCTAGTCTACGACCTCGCCACAAGGCAGATCGTTTTTAGCGGCGCCGTTGTCTTTGTTCACGAGCCGCTCGCCCCCGGCGACACCGCACCGGCAGCGGTGGGGGGTGGTCCCGACCGTTTCCGCCTCGACGCCGATCGCGTCATCGCCCAACTCGGCGGGAGTTCCGGACCTGCCGCCGGTCCCGCGCCGGATCTGGGCTCGGAGCAGATCCGCTCGGTATCCGCAATCGGGGATGTGACCTTTGCCGCCCGTGGCGTCACCGTCCGCGCCTCCGAGCTCGACCTCGACCCCACCGCCCAACTTGTCGTCGCCCGGGGCCGTGATCGCATTCCCGTCCGCGTCGACGACGAACGCGGGACTGGCTCGGGCACGTTCTCCCTTGCCCGCATCAACCTCAAAACCGGCCAAGTCGAAGACCTGCAAAACCCGACCGGGAACCTTGGAGTCGGTGGCTTGGGCTTGCCGACAGCTCCTCCCAAGAAGTAGCGGCGGGGAGTTTACGAGACGCGGTCGATGAAAGCTTTGGCTTCGGGGGACAACTTCCCGGGGTTGAACTCCACGACTTCGTACCGCGCCACCGCCCCAGTCACGAACGGGTCGCCGGCGATGAACGCGTCCACCGAGCCGCGTGACTCGAACTTGGCGAGGATCACCCCGCCGGATGGCGGCGTTCGTCGACCCGACATCATCAGGCTCCCCGACGCGAGGAACTTGTCGAGGTACGCTCGGTGGGCCGGGGTGAGGGCGTCGATTTTTTCCATCGGCTGGGTGTAAAAAACGAGCAGCAGGTACATGTGCGGTTCCAGAGGTTGGGGGTTTCAGAAGCGGGCCTTGGCCGGTTGGTCCACGCGCAGGACGGATGTTTGTTCGAATCGAGATTTGTAGCTCTGTCGTATGGCTTCGATGCGGGCATCGGACCGCGCGTCCCCCTGTCGGAGGATGATCAGCACGCGTGAAGGCTCGGTGATGGTGCTCAAATCTCCGGGGGCGCGGTATCGGCCTTCGGCAGGAACGACCGTGTATCCATCGGGAAACGCCGGGGTCACCACGTCGTCCAGAAACCGGTCGAACTCCGCCTCTGACACTGTCGAGCCGGGTTTGGACAGGCCGAGGTAAAGCTCGGTGCGATAAAATCCGGGTGCGCATGAAGACAGCAACACGATCGCCGCCATCAGCGGTATAATGTGCGAGAGGGTCCGGACATGGCGTAAGGTCACATCGGGAGTGTCGCCGGGTGCAACAGGGTTGACAAGTAGGCCCGTCGCAACGACAACGCGAGTCTTGAGTCCGCCGGAGACACCGACTTGATCGAAGTACACCAACTCACAAAGCGATACGGACCTTTTGTCGCCGTCGATGGGCTCAGCTTCTCCGTGGCCGCCGGGGAGATCATCGGGTTCCTCGGGCCCAATGGCGCGGGCAAGAGCACGACGATGAAGATGCTCAGTTGCTACCTGCCAGCCACCTCGGGCGGGGCGAGCGTCGCCGGCTTTGACATCTTCCACCAGTCCCACGCAGTCCGGTCGCAGTTGGGCTATCTTCCGGAGAACTGCCCGCTGTATCCCGAGATGAAGGTTACGGAGTATCTCGATTTCCGTGGTCGGCTGCGGCGGATGTCGCGGGCCGAGCGGCGGTCGCGGATCGCGACGGTGCTGGACAAGTGCTGGCTGGCGTCGGTCAGTGGCCGGCTGATCGGGCACCTCTCCAAGGGCTTCCGCCAGCGCGTGGGCCTGGCCGATGCGCTCCTGCACGACCCCAAGGTGCTGATCCTTGACGAGCCCACCGTGGGCTTGGACCCCACGCAGATCCGCGAAACCCGCAAGCTCATCACCGACCTCGCCGGCAAGCACACCGTCATGCTCTCCACCCACATTCTCCCCGAGGTCGAAGCCGTTTGCTCCCGCCTGATCGTCATCGCCGGTGGCCGCGTCGTCGCCCAGGGCACCCCCGCCGAACTCCGCGACGGGCGCTCAGCCGGTCGCCTCCTCGCCGAGATCAAGGGCACACCCGACGCCGTTCTCGCCGCCGTCCGGGCCGTCCCCGGCGTTTCCTCCGCAGCCGCCACCCACGACCATGCCGGCTGGGTCACCGTCGCCATTTCCGCCCCGGCCGACCTCCGCGAAACCATCATCCGCTCGACCCTGGCAGCCGGCTTGCCCCTCCGCGAAATGCGCTCCGAAAAGCAAACCCTCGAGGAGTTCTTCGTCTCCGTCACCGCCCAGCAAGCCGTCGCCCGTGACAGCGTCGGGGGTGCCGCGTGACCATCGCCCTCGCCATCGCCCGCCGCGAGATCGCCAGCTACTTCTACTCCCCCGTGACCTATGTCGCTCTCGCGCTGTTCCTCCTCGCCTGCGGTTATTTTTTCTGGGGCGATTTCCGGCCCGGCGCGCCCGTCGCCATGCGGTCGCTCTTCGATCAGATGGTCTGGCTGCTCGTGTTCATCGTCCCTGTGCTCTCGATGGGCCTTCTCGCCTCCGAGTGGGATCGGGGAACGATTGAATCGATGATGACCGCCCCGGTCACCGAGTCCGAAGTCGTCGTAGGCAAGTTCCTCGGCGCGATGGGGTTCTTCGTCGTGCTCCTGCTCCCCACGCTCGCGTACGTCGCCATGCTCGCGATCTTCGGCCGCGTCGAGCTGGGTCCGCTGGTCAGCGGCTACCTCGGAATCGTCCTCGTGGGGATGCTGTACGTCTCCATCGGGTTGTTCTGCTCGTCGCTCACTCGCCTGCAGGTGATCGCTGCGGTGTCCAGCGCCGCTGTGCTGGCGCTGATCACGATCGTCCCAGCCTTTGCCGCCCGACAGGCTCTCCTGCCCGACTTCTGGCGCACCGTCGTCCGCCAGCTCGTCTTCCAGCGGTACTCCGACTTTTCCCGCGGCGTGATCGACCTCGGCCACGTGACCTTCTTCCTCGCAACCTCCGCCGTCATCCTGTTTCTCACGGTCAAAGTCCTCGAATCCCGCCGCTGGAAGTAATCCCCATGACCACGCCCACTCCAACGCCACCCGCTCCCGACTCCCAGCTCCAGCGCTGGTGGAAGTACGGCGGCAACGTCGCCCTCTCCAGCGTCGTCGTAGTCCTGCTCGCAGCCGCCATCGTTTACCTCGTCCAATCTCGCTCCACCCGCATCGACACCACCCTCGCCGGTAACTATTCCCTCAAGCCGCAAACTCTCGCCGTCACCCGCAACCTCAAGGAAAAGGTCCGCCTCGTCAGCCTCTTCCCCCGTGCCGCCGACCCCAAAGAACCCCAGGATTACTCGCAACCCGTCGCCGACCTCCTCGAGGAGTACGCCCGCAAAAACCCAAACATCACCGTCGACCTCATCGACCCCCAAACCCAGCCCGCCAAGCTCGACGAGCTCGTCCAGCAAGTCACCACGCAATACGGCCAGGAGCTCCAGCCCTACCGCCAGTTTCTCGACGCCTTCCCCGCATTCGTCAAGCAGTTCAAGTCCTTCGCCGAGGTCGAGTCCGCCAAGGTCTCCGCCTTCCCCATCGACGCCATCGCCGACCGCGAACTCGCGCAGACCATCCTCGCCGCCCAAGCCTCCGTCTCCGGCTTGAACGACCGGCTCGACGCCGCCAGCGACAACATCGCACGGGCCCTGAAGTCGTCCCCGCCCGACTACCGAGGCGCGGTCGACCGCGTGGTCCTCGAGCTCGGCTTGCTCGACCAGCTCCTCGCCCGCGTCATTGACGACTTCCGCGCCCTCCCGCCCGCCCCGGCAACCCCGGCCGCCATCTCGACCTACGCCACCGAGTCGCTCCCGAACTTCGTCACCGCCCAGAAGCTCGTCGACTCCACCCTCGCCTCCGCCCGCGCCTTGGGCAACCTCAAGCTCGACGCCCTGCGACAGTCGATCAAGCGCCGCACCGTGCTCGTCATGGGCGAGCGCGACATGCGCGTCCTCGGCTTCACCGATCTCTGGCAGGCCCCCGACGACATGCGGGCCTTCCTCATGGCCTCCGGCAGCTCCACCGACTTCCCCAAGCTCAAGTTCGCCGGCGAGCAGCAAATTTCCACCGCACTCGTCGCGATCACCCAACCGACCAAGCCCCTCGCCATTTTCGTCCGCCCTGGCGGCGTCCCCCTCACCCAGTCCCTCTTCCGCCCCGCGCAGTTCTCCGTTGTCGCCCGCAGACTCCGCGACGCCAACTTCCAGATCGTCGAAAAAGACCTCTCCGGCCAGTTCGTCATGCAGGCGCAGATGCAGGGCTTCCCGGTCGTCGAAGCCTCCGACGAGCAAATGCGCGATCGCTCCGCCGTCTGGATCGTCTTCGCTCTCACCCAAGCCTTCGGCCCGCAGGGCCCCAGTCCCGTCTCCGGCAAGCTCGCCGAGCACCTCGTCGAGGGCGGCTCGGCCCTGGTCCTTACCGAGCCCGGCCGCGAAGACCTCGGCGCCGCCCTTCGCGACTGGGGCATTGCACCACGCACCGATACCCTCATCGTCAAGCAACCCCCAGCCAGCGCCGCCTCCGTCGAGTCCGCCGACATCATCGACCAAGCCGAGCGCGAGCCCTACATCCTCCTCACCACCCGTTTTGGTACCCACCCCATCACTACCCCCATCAGCGGCTTGCAGGGTATCCTCCTCGCCATCTCCCCCGTCCAGTTCGCCCCCGCACCCGGCCTGACGTCCACTCCACTGCTCCCGATTCCCCGCACGGTCTCCACCTGGGCCGACTCGGCAATCGACCCCGTCTTCGAACGCGTCCCCCCGGTCTTCGATCCCGACGCCGACATCCCCAATACCGCCGCCGCCCCGCTGTACGCCGGCGTCGCCGTCGAAAGTGTTGGACCTGCAACAACTCAGCCGTCCCGCCCCCAGCGGCTCGTCGTCCTCGGCTCGGCCACCTCCTTTAGCAACGGCGTCATCAACATCCCCGACCCCGAGCTGCTCAAACGCGGCATGCCCGTTTCGCGCTTCCCCGCCAACTCCGAGCTGTTCGTTAACTGCGTTCTTTGGCTATCGTCGATGGACACGATGCTCGCGATTTCCCCCGCCGCGATGGAGGTTTCCCGAATCGGCGACATCCCCGAGGGTCAGCTCGCGTTTCTTCGCTGGGGCGTGCTAATCATCGGCCTGCCCGCCCTTGTTCTCATCGCCGGCGTGGGCATGTACTTCCATCGCCGCGAATAGCTGGAACTTCAACCTCCACCACCCTCAAATGAACTTCCGCACCACCCTCATCCTCATCGCGCTGCTTGCAACGGTCCTCGCTTACGTCGCTTGGGACCGCACCCGTCCCCCACCCGTCGCCCCCGGTGCGGTCCGCCTCCTGCCCGATCTCACCGAGATCGACTTCCGTGGCTTTACGGTTGCCTCCCCCGAGGGCACCCGTGTTTCAGCACTGATCGACGACCGCTCCCAATGGACAATCTCCGCCCCAGTTGAATCCCCCGCCGACCCCCAAGCCATCAAATCCTACATCGCCACCCTCCTCGCCCTCGAATCCTCCGCCACACCCACCCTCGCCCAAACCACCGCCTTCGTCCCCGCCACCACGCTCTCCCTCTCCCTCACCAGAGGCCGCACCGGCGAAATCGCGATCGCCAAACCCACCCCCGTCGGTGAAACCCTCGCCCGAATACGCATTGCCGACCGCGAAAGATGGCACCTTGTCGCCCCCACCATCGATAGCGCCCTGGGCAAAGGACCCGAATTTTTCCGTCAGTCCCGATTCGTCATCGTGGCCCCAGCCGACATCGGCATGGTCACCCTCGAAGCCGACAACCAGTGGGTCCGCCTCACCCGCGACACCGACGGCTGGGGCCTCGACCATGGCGACGGCGCCGCACCGCCCCTCCGCGCCGAAGTCCCGCGCGGAACTTTCCGCGCCGACCCCCAAGCCGTCCGCGACCTCCTCGCCGCCCTCACCTCCGCCCGCGCCGAAGACCTCCTCTCCAACCCCGGCCCCAACGCCTTCGCCCTCCCCCAGCTCATCATCCACTACACCCAGTTCGGCGCAACCACCCAGCCGCTCGCCGGCATCCCCGGCCAGCGCACCGTTCGCTTTGGCCGATTCGAAGACGCCCGTCGCGAACGCGTCATCGTTGCCTCCGACAATCCCCCCGTCACCGGTTACGCCCCCACCTCCGTCCTGACCACCCTCCGCCAGTCCCACCTCGACCTGCTCGACAAGCTCGTCCTCCGCCTCGACTCCGCCGACATCACCGGCCTGACCCTGGAGCGCGAAAACGCGCCTCCCCATAAGCTTGTCCGCAACTTCGCCACAACCCCTCCCTCTTGGACCGACCGCGCCGACCCGACCGCCACCCCCGACGCCGACAAGCTCCTCAACCTCATGGCCGAGCTCGGAACCCTCCGCGCATCCCGGTTCCTTCCCCCCTCCGCCACCACCCAACTTTCAACCCCCACCACACTCCGCATCCACACCTCATCCGGCGACAAGGTTCTGCTCATCGGCAAAGACTCCCTCCGCACCGCCGACGTCGCCTTCGAATCCCCCACCGACCTCTGGGAACTCACCCGTACCGGCCTCCTCGCCACCCCCGCCCCCGCCCCCGCCCCCGCCACCGCACCCACCCCCGCCCCCGCCACCGCCCCCACCACCGCCCCCACCACTGCACCCACCACCCAGCCCGCCCCCTGAGACGACCCCGCCCCACCCCACCTACCCTGCCTCCATGAACAGCCTTGACCTCTCCCAACTCGGCAAGAAATCCGTCCTCTCCCCCGCCCAGCTCCAAAACCCCCGCTCGATCCTCGAAACCTTCCCCAGCCCCCGCCCTAAGAGCGATTTCGAAATCAAATTCATCTTCCCAGAGTTCACCTCCATCTGCCCCGTCACCTCCCAGCCAGACTTCGCCACGCTCACCCTTACTTACACCCCCGACAAGCTCTGCGTCGAAATGAAATCCCTGAAACTCTACTACTACTCCTTCCGGAACAAAGGCATGTTCTACGAAGCCGTCACCAACCAACTCGCCGATGACCTCATCGCCACCCTCAAACCCCGCCAACTCACCCTCGTCGCCGACTTCGCCGTCCGCGGCGGAACGGCCGGAATCATCACCGTCCGCCACACCGGCAAATCCAAACCCCGGTAAACCCCCGCCACCGCCTTCCTCACCCACACGGGCGACTGACCCCTACCCGCATACAATCCCCCCATGAGCTACCAGTCTCCCCCACCCTTTCCCCCCCAGCCGCCCCAAGGCCCTCCCCCCGGTCCTCCCTATCCGCCCTACGGCGGATACGGCTACCCCATGCCCCCGATCATCGTCCCCCAGTCCGGCGGCGGCCGCTCCTTCGCCTCAGCCATTCTGACCACCTTCGCCATCACCATCCTCGGTTTGTCGCTCACGCTGAACTTCTACTTCCTCGTCGTCGCCGGCGTTTCCTCCCTCGCCGGCTCGGCGTCCCCCTCCCGGTCAGACGTTTTGATCTCCGGCGACCTGGGCCAGAAGATCTACCGCCTCGAGATCAAAGGCCTCATCACCGACCAAACCCATCTCCAGTTCGCCCGCCTCCTCCGCCAGGTCCGTGAAGACGCCACCACCAAGGCCCTGCTGATCCACATCGACACCCCCGGCGGGACCGTCACCGCCTCCGACGAGATCTACCAGCTCCTCCGCAAGTTCCGCACGGACACCAACCTCCCCGTCGTCATCACCCAAGGCGGCCTGGCCACCTCTGGCGGCTATTACATCTCCGCAGCCGGCGACCGCGTCTTCTCCCACCGCACCACCCTCACCGGCAACATCGGCGTACTCATGCAACGCTTCAACGTCGCCAAACTCATGGACAAATACGGCGTCGAAGACGCCACCATCACCTCCACCGGCGCGACCTTCAAAGACGCCGGCTCGATGTTCCGAGAGGAAAAACCCGCCGAACGCCAGTACCTGCAATCGCTCATGGACCAAGCCTTCACCACCTTCAAAGACGTCGTCGTCGAAGGCCGCGGCAAGAACCTCACCGCCCCCATCAACGACATCGCCAACGGCAAGGTTTACACGGCCCCCGAAGCCCTCAAGCTCGGCTTGGTCGACGAAGTCGGCGGCCAAGACGCTGCCCTCGCCTGGTTAGCCGCCAAACACGGCCTCACCGCGCCCCACCTCGTCCGCCTCGAGGAAACCCCCTCCCTCGCCTCGCTTTTCGGCCTCTCCACCTCACTGAAATCCGGCGAAACCCGCGTCGACATCGCCCGCGAAGCCGTCGACTCCATCCTCTCCCCCCGCCCCATGTACCTCTGGCGCGGAAACTAACGCCACCCCTCCTCCCCCCCCACGCCCGCCGCGAATCGAAAGCGCTGGCAAGACGTCACCCCCGCCCCAGCCGTCACACCCCGTAAGACGTGAACCCGCGCAAGACTTCAGTCCCACCCAAGACGTCACCCTCGCCCAAGACGTCACTCTTGGCAAGACGTCTCCTCCGCACTTAAAACGTAACCACCGTCGTCCCCGGCGCGTTCGCCCCGATCCACTCTGCGATCATCCGGATATAGCTCTCCTTCACCATCTCCGCCTCCCCCAACCCCAGCCGCCCCAATGCCTCCCGCACCTCCACCTCCGTCCCCGCCTCCACCTCCACGAACAATCCCAGGTGCGGCAAGGTGTCCAACACCACCTCCGCGCCCCCCAGCCGCCACGTCTCCCGCACCTTCTCAAAACTCAACGTCACTCCAAACCCCAACCGCCCCAACAACTCCACCGCCGCACCCCGATCATCCACCACCACCTCAATCTCCTCCCTAGATTTCACCCCATCCCCTCCCCCCTCCCCCCCTCTC
>JBBRUM010000136.1:0-8766 GCA_038247815.1 Tepidisphaerales bacterium
GAAGTGGCGGAATTGGCAGACGCGCTGGTCTTAGGAGCCAGTACCGAAAGGTGTAGGGGTTCAAGTCCCCTCTTCTGCATGATGTAAAGGAACGGAGCTGATGACGTTGAAGAGGAAGATATGGGCGGCGACTGTCGCGGCGGTGCTGGGGGTGGTGGACGGGGTGCGCGCCGACACTTTGTGGGTGGGGAGTGGCAGCGGAGCGGGGTTGGAGCTTAAGGATGTGAGGGTGTTGCGGATTGAGGGGGGAAGGGTGATGTTTCGGACGGGTGGGGGTGGAGGTGCGGGGGAATCGAGTCGGGACGTGGGGCAGGTTTTAAGGATGGCGTTGGACGATGAGCCGGGGTTGACGTCGGCTGAGACGGCGTTTGTGGGTGGGCAGTTTGACAAGGCGACGGACGAGTATTTGCGTGTGTCTCGGAGCACGAGCAAGGCTTGGTTGAAGCAGTGGGTGGGGCTGAGGCTGATGAAGGCGGCGACGAAGGCGAACCGTTTTGAGGCGGCGGTGGCGGCGTATGTTGAGCTGGTGGGGACTGACGCGCGGTTGGCGCAGGAGTACAGGCCGGCGCTGGTTGAGGGGAGCTTGCCGAAGGCGGGTGTGTTGGAGGCGGCTGGGGGGGAGCTGGAGAAGGCGCTGGAGAGGGGGACCAAGCTGTCGGGGGAACAGCGGCAGGCGTTGCAGCAGTTGTTGCTGGAGATTTACCGTGCGCGGGGCGAGCAGGGGAAGGCTGGAAAGTTGCTGGAACAGATGGCGGGGGGAGCGGGGACGGGAACGAGCGGAGATGCGGTTGCGAAGAAGGCGTTGGCGGATTTGAGGCTCGGCGCGGCGAGGGTGGCGTTGGACGGGAAGGACTTTGCAAAGGCGGCGGCGGCGATCGAGGAAAATCGGGGTGTGTTCACCGAGCCGAGGCAGCAGGCGGAGGCGTTGTGGGTGCTCGCTACGGCGCGCGAGGGTGAGGCGCGGGCGGAGAAGGACACTATCAAGCTCAAGGACGCGGCACTGGCGTACATGCGGGTGGTGGCGAACTTCCGCGGGATCGCGGGGGCGGAGCTTCGGTTGGGTGCGTCGCTGCTTAAGACGGGGGAAATCCTGGAGGAACTGGGGGAGAAGGCGGAAGCGCGTGCGGTGTACAGGGAGCTGGCGGAGGGTTCGGAGGCGGGTGTGAAGGAAGCGGCGCGGCGGGGGCTGGAGCGACTGAAGTAGTGTGTTTGAAATAGGTACAACTAGGCACTGGAAGATTAAAAAAGAGAACAATGGCGATTATTTCCGACAGGTCGAAAAAGTGGGTTCTGGTGGGTGTGATGTCGCTGCTGATGGTGGCGTTTACCCTGCCGAGCTGGATAGGAAGCGGGCAGGGGGGCGGAGGGAAGGACTTTTCGGTGGGGACGACGACGGGGGGGAAGAAGCTGATGACCAGCGAGATCGAGCTGGCGAAGTACGAGTGGCAGGAACTGTTGGAGATTCCGATCGAGGTGCAGGTTGTGGGTCGGACGGGGATTTCGCAGTCGGGGAGGATTCCGGTGGCGTCGCTGCTGTTTGTGGAGGGGGAGCAGCTGGGCCGGCTGGACGAGCAGTCGCTGCGGATTTTGGAGGTGATGCTGTCGGAGTATCGCAAGCGTCCCGAGTTGTACGCGCTGCTGAAGCGGGAGGCGCGGGAGGCGGGGATTCGGCCGAACCGGGATCGACTGGAGTCGCTGATGGTGAACAACGTCAACGCGGGGATTCAGGCGGACCCGCGTCGGTCGATATTGATGCGGCAGGCATTGGGGAATTTGCTGGCGGTGGACGAGATGTCCGAGCAGGCGGCGTTGGCGGTGAAGGTGACGCGTCCCGAGATCCGGGCGGAGCTGGCGCGGCGTTCGCAGGCGCTGGACCTGACGGCGGTGGTGTTTGAGGCGTCGGAGTTCAAGGAAAAGATTTCGGCGCCGACGGACGAGGCGGCACGGGAGCTGTTCGCGCGTTTCGGGTCGCGGGTAAGGGGGGATACGGACGTCGCCGGTAATGCGTTCGGGTTCGGGTACCGGCAGGGGGACCGGATTCGCCTGGAAACGATTGTGGTTCCGCTGACGGAGCTTCGGCGTGCGGTGCGGGCGACGAGGGAGGATTACGACTGGGAGGTTGAGGCGAACAAGTATTATCTTGCGAACAAGGCGGAGTTCAGGGTGACTGACCTGTCGCTGGACGCGGCGGCTCCTGCGGCGGCGGGGGAGGAGAAGTTTGAGTCGTTTGAGGAGGTTCGAAAGTCGATCGAGACGCAACTGGTGGACGCCAGGGCGGCGCAGTTGGCGCAGGTGGTGCAGCGGAAGTTGACGTCGCTGCTGGCGGTGGACTACAGGGCGTTTGCGGGTTCGGTGGCGAAGAAGCTCCCACCGCCAGCGAGCAGCGTGGGCCCGGCGTTTGACACGTTCGAGTATTTGTCGGCGCTTGCGGCTCGGATTGAGGGCGAGACGAAAGTTCGGCCTTCGGTGACGACTTTCGGGGAGAAGTTTTTGGACGCCGAATCGCTGGGGATGGCGGAGGGGGTGGGGATGGCGGTGGCGGAGGTGTCGGCTGGGCGGCCGATCATGATGGCGCAGTTTTTGTTGTCGCGTGCGAAGCCGTTTTTTGCGACGTCGGGCGCGGCCCGCGAGCCGGGGGCGACTGCGCTGGAGATGTTCGAGCCGACGCCTGTGTTCCGGACGCTCGACGGCGGGCTGACGATCGCGCGGGTGCTGGACGCGAAGGAGAACCGGGTTCCGATGTTCGAGGAGGTTGCCGAAGCGGTAAGGGCGGACGCGCTGACGCTGGCACTCGGCGAGGCGGCGAGGGCGGCCGCGACGGAACTGTCGGCGACGGGAAAGGAGCAGCTCCTCAGCGGTGTGGCGAAGGTCAGAGGTCGCACGCCGGTGGAGGTGCCGGGGCTGATGGACGGTACCCCCCTGCCGCTGTCGCTGGGGAGCATCGGGGGACTGGGGCGGCAACTGGTGACACAGGCTGCCTTTGACCTTCTGCGTCAGCCGGAGTCGACCGACGGTTCGAGCGCCCGCCCTCGGGCGGTCGTGGCGCTGCCGCGGGACGGGAAGGTGCTGGTGCTCGAGCTGCAGGACATCGTGTCGCTCGCGCCAGACTCGCAGAGGACGAGGTTCGAGATCGGCATGGGCCAGCAGTTGCGATCGCTTCGAACGGGCGGGTTCCTGTTCGACTACTTCCAGCGTGAGTCAGTGACGCAGCGGTCGGGGTTCAAGGCGGACCGGCCGGAGATGCTCGAAGAAAAAACGTCTGGGATGTAGTTTGGCCGGGCCTGGACGGTGTTCGGGGGAGCCTGTTGGGCGCTTGACCGAAGTCGGGTGCGGACTATCATCCCAGCCAAGCCATGCCCAAGCACGGCGCACGCGTCATTAGCTCAATTGGCAGAGCAGCTGACTCTTAATCAGCGGGTTATAGGTTCAAGTCCTATATGGCGCATGTTTGTACGGCCCCGGAAGATCTCCGGGGCCGGTTTTGTTTCACGGGGGACGGGTGGAGAGAGGTTTGGGCGTGGGGGAGGTGGTGATAGACTCGGATGGGGCGTTGGTTTCGGGAGAGCACACGTTGAAGCTGATACTTGCGAGCGGATCACCTCGGCGACAGAGCTTGTTGAAGGAGGCGGGGTATGTGTTTGAGGTTTCGCCGGCGGGGATAGACGAGGAGGAGTACCCGCGGGCGCTTTTACCGCCGGCTGTCGCGGAGCACTTGGCGTGGGCGAAGGCGGAGGCGGTGGCGGAGCGGTTTCCGGGGGAGGTCGTGTTGGGGGCGGACACGGTGGTGGCGTTCGGGGATCAGTTGCTCGGGAAGGCGCGGGATGCGGAGGATGCGCGGCGGATACTGGAACTGCTGTCCGGGACGACGCACCTGGTGATCACGGGGGTGGCGGTCGTGAGGCGGGGCGGAAGTCATGGGGCGTTCGGGCGGAGGACGCGGGTACTCTCGGCGGTGCGGATGCGGGAAATGGGTCGGGAGGCGATCGACAAATATATCGCAACGGGGGATTGGATCGGGAAGGCGGGGGCGTACGGGATTCAGGACTCGGACCCGTTCGTGTCTCGGCTGACGGGGAGTCATACGAACATCGTGGGTTTGCCGATGGGGGTGACCAAGCGCATGCTGGAGGACGCGGGGATCAGGCCGCTGGGTCCGGGGATGGGAGGGGAGTAGAATTCCGGACAGAGGCTTACGAAAGAGGAGAAGCGGTGAAGACACGCAGTGGCGGATATCGGGGGATGGAGATTGCGGCGGTGGTGGCGGCGGGTTTGGCGCTGACCCTTGCGGGGGGATGCGAGGGGTACAAGTCGCCGGGGAACCTGCCGACGGTGAGTATGCAAATCGGGACGGGGAAGTACACGATCGAGATCGCCAAGACCGACGCGCACCGGCAGCGGGGGCTGATGGAAAGGGACTCCATGCCGGAAAACTGGGGGATGATCTTTGTGTTTCCCGACGAGGCCGTGCGGGGGTTTTGGATGAAAAATACACGCATACCGCTGGATATTGCGTATCTCGACGCGGGAGGGAAAGTGGTCAGCATTCACCAGATGAAGCCCTACGAACAGACGAGCACGGCCAGCAAAGGGCCGGCGAAGTACGCGATCGAGCTCAACGTGGGGCAGGCGGCGAGGGTGGGATTGAAGGAAGGGGATGTAGTGGTCATACCGGTGGAAGCGAAGGAGACGGATCGGTAGAAGGGGGAGTGGGGGTAATTGCGTGGGGAAAGGGGGAAGCGTGTGAAGTGGCAGGGGGGGAGTGTCGAAGGGTATTGGAGGAGTGTTGCGCGGGCTGGGTTGTTCGGCTTGCGAGGGTGAGCCGCGTAAGGACGGAGCACGCTATTTATCGGACGGAATCCAAGTCGGACGGGAAAGACGGCGGGCAAGGCGAGGGTGCGCCGCACCTTCGGCTGGTGCGGGAAGAGGATTGTGACGCGGTGGCTCCAACGGCGGGGTTCGGAAGCTCGGGCCCGGGCGTGATTGCCGGGCGGCGTGGGGAGGGGAAGCAGCTTGCGGCGATCAGGACGGGGGATCTCGCGGAAGTGGCGAAACAAATTGAGGAGCTGACGGCGGAGAACGCGATGCTGCGGGCGGAGGTGCACCACCTTCGGCGGCGGGACGACACCGTGCGGTACACGATGACGCGGATCGATGAGGAGCTGCGCCTGGCGGCGAAGTTGCAGCGGGACTTCATGCCCCGGGACCTTCCGGCGCTGGGGAGGGTGCGGTTTCATTCGCTGTTCCGGCCGGCGGGGTATGTGTCGGGGGACTTGTACGATGTGACGCGGTTGGACGAGAGGCATGTGGGGTTTTTCGTCGCCGACGCGGTGGGGCACGGGATGCCCGCTGCGCTGCTGACGATGTTCATGCGGCAGGCGTTGCAGACGAAGGAGATTTCCAAAAGCTCTTATCGGTTGCTGCGGCCGGGGGAGACGCTGTCGAGGCTTAATTCGGTGATGGTGGAGCAGGACTTGAGTCAGGCGACGTTTGCGACGGCGGTGTGCGGGGTGATCAACGTCGAGACGGGGGCGATGATGGTGGCGTCGGCGGGGCACCCCAGGGCGCTGCTGATTCCGCGGAACGGGCCGGCGCGGGAGCTGATGACCGACGGGTCGCTGCTGGGGATCTTTCCCGAGAGCACCTTCGAGGACGTTTCGGTGGTGCTTCAGCCAGGGGACCGACTAGTGCTGTACACGGACGGGGTGGAGGTCGCGTTTCCGAAGACCGAAGCCGACGGGGACGACCAATTGCACTTCGACGGAGACAAGTGGCGCGAGGTGCTGCTGGCGATGAACGGGGAGTCGGCTGAGTCCATGCTGCTGGGGTTGTCGGCGGAGATCGATGCGCAGGTGGGGAGTCTGTCGCCGGGGGATGACTTGACGCTGATTCTTCTGGAGATGGTGGAGTGAAGGTGCTTGCCATCGGAGTGCGACGGACCTAGGAACGTTGCAGATGGCAAAGTCGGCGCAAAATCCGTCGCGGGAGTCGCAGACTGCGGGCGAGGCGATTGCGCAGCAGATCGAGGACATTCCGGCGTCCGAAGGGGCGAACGTGCTGGAGGAGATGTCGCCCAACCGCGCGGCGGATGTCGCCGAGGCGCTGGACCCCCGCACGGCGGCCGACATTTTGTCGGAGATGGAGCCCGGGGCGGCGGCGCAGGTGATCGAGGAGATGGCGGGGCCGGAAGCGTCGGTGGTGCTGTCTGCCATGGACCCCGACGACCGGATGGACGTGCTGCAGGGGGTGGAGCGGGAGCGGCGGGATGAACTTGTCGCCGACCTTCCGCACGAGGACGCGGACGAGGTGCGGCGGCTGGCGTCGTACCCGCCGGACACGGCGGGCGGCCTGATGACGACGGACGTGACGGCGTTGCACGAGGACCTGACGGTGCAGGAGGCGATCGGGGAGCTGCGGCGGCTGCGGGAGCGTTATGAGCAGATGTTTTACAGCTACGTGGTGGACGGTCGGAGGCACTTGCTGGGTGTGCTGTCGATGCGGGACTTGATTCTGGCGAACCCGGAACGGCGCGTGGGCGACATCATGATCCAAGGGGTGCGTGCGCTTCCGGCGACGCTGGACCAGCACGAGGTGGCGAGGCTGTTTCAAAAGCTGAACTACCTCGCCATGCCGGTGGTGGACGAGCGGCACCGGCTGCTGGGGCTCGTGACGGTGGACGACGTGGTGGACGTGATCGAGCGGGAGACGACGGAGGACTTTCAGAAGTTCTTCGGGGCGGGTGCGGAAGAGCGGTTGTCGACGCCGTGGCAGTATTCCTTTCGCACGCGCACGGGGTGGCTGGTGGTGAACCTCGCCACTGCGTTTTTGGCGGGGTGGGTGGTGTCGCTGTTCGACTCGACGATCGCGGCGATGACGGTGCTGGCGGTGTACATGCCGATCGTGGCGGGGATGGGGGGCAACGCGTCGGCGCAGGCGATGGCGGTGGCGATCCGGGGAATCGCGGTGGGGGAATCGGGGCTGCATCTCGTACGGAAGGTTCTGATGCGCGAGGCGATGGTGGGGGTGCTGACGGGGCTGGTGTGCGGGGCGATCACGGCGGCGGTGGCGGTGCTGTGGCAGGGCAACTGGGCGCTGGGGGCGGTGGTATGGCTGGCGCTGGTCATTAACCACACGCTGGCGTGCATTTCCGGGGCGGGGATACCGTTTGTGATGAAACGGCTGGGGTACGACCCGGCGCAGAGCGCGACGATTTTCGCGACGACGGTGACGGACGTGGCGGGGTTTTTCGGGTTCCTCGGACTGGCGTACTTGTTCTTACCGTGGCTTAAGGGATGAGAAGATTCATCGCGTTCGT
Organism: Tepidisphaerales bacterium; assembly: GCA_038247815.1. Classification (GTDB taxonomy): domain Bacteria; phylum Planctomycetota; class Phycisphaerae; order Tepidisphaerales; family Tepidisphaeraceae; genus JBBRUM01. Next base: position 7,313 of record JBBRUM010000136.1, read on the forward strand.
GCGACGATGGTGAGGAAATGGGAGAACTGGGTGGGCGTGACGAGCGCTGAGAGGGTGCCGTGGTCGAGGGGGGTGGCTTTGAGGATTTCGGAGATGTCGTAGTCGTCTTGGAGGCGACCGGCGCGGAGCTTCATGGCGACGAGGTCGTGGGGCTCAGCGATTCGGAGGGACTTCTCGCCGACGGTTCGATGGGCGGCCCGCCGGATGATGTCGTCGACGAACTCGTCCTTCCAGAGGTCAATTTGGATTCCGGAGGAGTGGTAGAGTTTGTAGGTGCAGGTGGGGTCGAAGCGGTGGGACCGCATGGCATCGGGGCGAGCGTCGAATACGGCTTGGTGCCCGGATTGGACGACAAAGTCGATGTCTTCCGTGAACCGCGCACGGCCGTAGTACATGGCCGCTACGCCGCCGATGAGAGCATAGCCGAGCTGCAGCGTAGAAAAGAGGGACAGTGCATCGGCGAGAGGCTCGTCAAACGGCGATGTGGGGTTTGATTCGCCCATGATGGAGTTCCTCGCCGCCGACCCGCGGTCGCACTTTCGAAGGCATGCGAGAAGGTCGCCGGTGGTTGTGGACACCATGCTCGGATTCTATCACCACTACGCGAGCGGCATTCTTTATTTTTTCGACTTCAAGCCCGCGCTCTTGGCGAGCGCCGGGGCGATGTCGGTCTTTTCCCAGGAAAAGCTGCCGTCCTTGCCCGGTTCACGGCCGAAGTGGCCGTGGCGGGCGGTGGGGCGGTAGATCGGCTTGAGCAGGTCGAGGTGGCGGATGATCCCGCGAGGGGTGAGCGGGAAGTGCTTGACGACGAGCTCGGCGATTTGGTCCTCGGGGATGACCGAGGTCCCTTCGGTGCTGACGGTGACCGAGACGGGGTTGGCGACGCCGATGGCGTAAGCGAGCTGAACCTCGGCGCGTTGGGCCAAGCCGGCTGCGACGACGTTCTTGGCAATGTATCGGCCCATGTAGCAGGCGGAACGGTCGACCTTGGAGGGGTCCTTGCCGGAGAACGCGCCGCCACCGTGGCGACCGCGGCCGCCATAGGTGTCGACGATGATCTTCCGCCCGGTTAACCCGGAGTCGCCGTGCGGGCCGCCGATCACGAACTTACCCGGGGGGTTAATGTGGAAGATGATGTCGTCGTTCCAGTACTTCCTGGGAATCACGGGCTTGACGGCGAGGTCGATGATCTGCTGCTTGGCCTTCTTGGAGAACTCGTCGTTCTTGTCGAGCACGGAAGTGTCGTGCTGGGTGGAGACGACGATGGTGTGCACGCCGACGGGTCGTTCGTTATCGTAGGCGACGGTCACCAGGCTTTTGGCGTCGGGGCGCAGCCACGGCAGCGTGCCCTTCTGGCGGAGCATGGCGAGGCGCTCGACGATGCGGTGCGAAAGATGGATGGGCAGCGGCATGAGCCCGTCGGTCTCGTCACATGCGAAGCCGAACATCAGGCC
>JBBRUM010000137.1:0-8682 GCA_038247815.1 Tepidisphaerales bacterium
GACCTTCATTTCGTTGACGAGTGCGATGTTCACGGCGCGGTAAATGTTTTCCAGGAGTTTGGCTGCTTCGGCGACCTCGGCTGAGGAGACTTTTACGACGGTGTCAACGGCTTGCTCGTACAGCAGCGCCGCGATCTCGGTGGACGCGTCGTTCACGCCGCCGACGAGCTTGGGGATGGTGCGGGTGGTGTGGTCCTTCCTGCCGGGGTCCTCGCGTTCGGGCGAGAAGGCGAGGAAGAAGTCGCGTCCGCAGCGGAACTCGCCGCGGGCGCGCTCGAGCGCGGGCAGGAGGATCTCGCGCGTCGTGCGGGGGTAGGTGGTGGACTCGAGCACGATCAGTTGCCCGGCGCGGAGCGTAGTGGCGATGTCGTCGGCTGATTTTTGAACGTAGGACAGGTCCGGCTCGAGGTGCCGCCCGAGGGGGGTGGGCACGCAGGAGATGATCACGTCGCACTCGCCGAGGCGGCGGGTATTTACCGTTGCGTTGAAGCGTCCGGCCGGGCTGACGGGCGGGAGCATGTCGGAGACGAGGGTTTCCCCGAGGTGCCTGAGGTAGTTGTGTCCACGATTAAGCTGCTCAACCTTGCCGGGGTCCGTGTCGAACCCGAGAACCGGAAACCCGGCCCGGTGAAACGCCGCAAGAAGCGGCAGCCCGACGTAGCCCAGTCCGATGACACCGACGACGGCGGAGCGGTCCAAGATTCGCAATTTAAGATCCATACACGGTTGATTGTGCGGCATGGGGGCGGAAAATGCGAAGTCTCAAAGTCCATGAAACGTACACCGGGGGTGGTGGCGTCTCCTAGCCCAACAACCGACGGGTCGCGTCGGGGGAACTTTGAACCCGCCCCACACGCTGGCTCGCCTTCGAAAGGGAACTGCAATGTCCAGAACCGCGTTTTTTGACGTACTCGAACCCCGCCGTCTCATGTCGGCTAACGGAATGATCCCGCCGGACGGCGGCGATCCTTCCCGCGACCCCGATGTCGTTTTCCAGTCCGCCGCTGCGGCGGCGAACCCCGCCCTTTCCCGTGGCAGGCTGTCCTTCAGGGGCACCGCCGCCGTCGAGACCATCACACTGACAACCGAGACCGGCAACAAGCTCGCCGTCACAGTAAATGGAACGAAGTCCACCTTCGACCTCGCCAGGGTCAGGTCCATCGACTTCCGCACCGAGGGCGGGAACGACGTCGTGATCGTCAACCTCCCGACGACCGTCCGCCTCCCCCTGTTCGTCCGCGGCGGCGACGGCAATGACGTGTTAACCTCAAACTACCCCGCGTTCCTTGACGGCGGCAATGGCAACGACACGCTCAATGGCTCGGCGTTCGGCGACAAGCTCGTCGGCGGCACCGGCGACGATACACTCCGCTCCAACGGGGGCAGGGACATTATTTCAGCCGGTTCGGGCAAGAACCGCATTACCTACGCCAACGGCGACGTCGACTTCGGCGACCTCCGCCTCCGCACCGACGCCAACCGCCGCCTCACGATCTCCGGCAGCCGGGGCAACGACCGGTTCGTCCTCAGTCGAGAAGGCACCACCGGCTCGGTCGTCCGCGTTTCCCTCGGCGAACAGACCACCACCTTCGACTTCGCGAGGGTCAACTCCCTCCGCATCGACGGCGGAGCCGGCCGCGACGAAATCGCCCAGTCCCCCGGGCTGCTCACCCCGACCGGCCTCCTCGGGTCCCGCCCGTTCTCGAAGAAGTCCATCGAGGTCGGCTAACTCCACTCCCCCCAAGCGTGTTTGTAGAAAGGTGCGGCCACATGCGAGGGGTCCGCACCTTTCTCTTTTTTTCCCCGACCGCACATCTGACATTCCCCCCCCGGGGTGGCGGAACCCTCACCCGAGGGATTAAGATCGGGCCTTAATGAATTTGATCGCCCTCGAAATGCTAGCTGACAGTTCCCCCCGCCTTGCTTGGGCGCCGGTGGTGCTTCTTATCGCAATTGGCGTCGCTTTTGCCGTGGGAACGCTCATCGCCTCTTCGGTCGTCGGCCCGAGTCGCACCGGCCCGGGCAAGGAAACCGCCTACGAGTCGGGCATGGTGCCCGTGGGCGACACCCGCCGCAGGTTCAACGTCCGGTTCTACATCCTCGCGATGATCTTCCTCGTCTTCGACGTCGGAATCATCCTCTTTTACCCCTGGGCCAGCATCTTCGGCACCTACGCCGCCAGCACCGAGCTCCCCGGCGAAGTCCCGTTCACCTACGGAACCCTCCTCCTCGTCCAAGCCGTCATGCTCTTCGGTATTCTCCTCGTCGCGTATTTCTACGCCCTCGGCAAGGGCGTCTTTAAGTTCGAGTAAGCCGGACGCCGCCCACGGGTCACGGACAACAAACCGTCGTCCTCAGGCGTCTATGTGATTGTGATCCTTCCAGACAACCCCGCAGCCGTGTCGCCGCCGACCGACCTCAGTCGCCGCGCGGCCATGTGGTGGGTCGTCTCCCTCTCCCTCCTCGGCGCGGCCCTCCGGTTCTGGAACCTCTCCTCACCCGGCATCTGGGGCGACGAAGCCGCCACCTACGGCCGCGTCAACGGCTCGTACTGGGAACTCCTCGAAGTCCTCCAGTTCGACGGGTTCATGCCCAACCACTACCAGCTCTATTACCTCATGGCCCGGTTCTCGGTGCTCGACCCGTTCCTCATGCGCCTCTGGCCCGCCCTCTGCGGAACCCTCACCGTCCCGGCGATCTACTTCCTCGCCCGCCAGCTCACCACACGCCGAACCGCGGTCTGGGCCACGCTCCTCACCGCCACCAGCGCGTTCATGCTTTACTACGCCCGCGACGCCAAGATGTACGCCCCGATGCTCCTCTGCGTCACCGCTTCCATGGGATGCTTCCTGTACTGGCTGAACCAAGACCGGGGCTTCCGCAGTCGCATGGGCTTCTGGGGCTGGGTGTTTTTCACCGTCGCAGCCGGGGGGATCCACGCACCCGGGCTGCTCGTCCTGGCCATCCAGCCCCTCGCGTTCTTCGCCCACCCCAACGGCGGCGCTTCCTGGCGACGGTGGTTCGGACTTCGCGGATGGAAGATTCCCGCGCTGGTCATTGGAATTGTGGTCAGCGTCGCCGGCCCGGTCGCCCACTGGCGGTTTTTCAGCAAGTGGTTCGAGCGGATCGAGGAGCAGGGCTGGAACGCGTCGATGCTGCAGTGGGTCAAGTGGTACAACGAAGGGCGGCAGTTTCCCGAGCTTCTGCGGTACACGGCTACGTCCTTCGCCAGTGCATGGGAGTGGCCGGACAAGAAGGTGACGTCGCTGAGTGTCGATCCGGGGTTGCTCTCGTCGCTGCAGTGGTGGGCGATCGGGGTGGGGGCGGTTGTGCTGCTGGGCACGGTTCCGTGGGCGACGCTGGGAGGCTGGCTGGCGGCGGGATACCGCCGGATGCGCCGGCGTGCTGGCGTGGTCGCTCTACCGGCGGGGCGAGGCCCGGCGTTCGTACTGTTCGTCCTGAGCGCATGGATCGTGCTCCCGGCGTACGGCGTGTACGTCATCTCCTACCTCAACCCCGCCGCCCCGTGGGACCTGCCCCGGTTCATCTGGGATGCCGGGCCGTGGTGGATCGCGTCGGCGGCGATTCTCCTACTCGGACTGGCCCTGTCCATCCGCCGCTGGGGCGACCTCGCCAAGGTACTGACCGGGGCTACCGTCGTCTTGGCCATTTGCTCCGCGGTGTACGTCTTGATCCCGTGGGACCGCACCCACGCACTCGCGTCCACCGGCTGGACCTGGCCCTTCGTTTCAGTGACCGACCGTGACGTCGAGAGGCCCGTCAAAATGCTCTGGATGCCGCGATACCTCATGGTCGCCTTCCCAGCCGTGCTCATCGCCGCCGCCATCCTCCTGCGCCGACTGCCGACGGGCGTTCGCCACCTCGCGATCTTCGCCATCGTCGCCGTCAACCTCGCCAACTTCGGCACAAAGGTCTGGATCGATCCCGAGCCGCCTGTGCGTGAGATCCTGGCTGAACTCGTCGCCGACGCAAAGCTCGACGACGCCACCGCCAAGCAGGTGATCTTCGTCCAAGCCGCGTTCGGCGCCGGCTTCGAGCCCGGCACGGGCACGCTCACCGGCGTCGTCGGGCGGTACCACTTCTCCACCATGACCGACCCGCCGATCGGCCCTCCCGAGTTCCGGGGCAGGGGCGGGGTGATCGAGCGGTCCTTGCGGTTACGGGGCAACCTCCGGCAAAACGCCGTACGCGCAGAGCTTGCCCGCCGTCCCGCGGCGACCACCGTTGTCCTTTGGGAACGCGGTGATGCCCGCTCAGCCGATGGCCGAAACCCCCTCGCCCGCCCCCTCGGCCCGAACTGGAAACTCGCCAACGTCCAAACCTACCAAACCTATGACCACTGGACCTGGCAACGTCTGGCGCAAATCCGACGATTCCAGTACGTAAAGTCCCCCGCCACACAGCCCTCGCCCCCCGTAACCTCTCCACAGTAACACCCATGCCCCATCGCCTGATTGCTCTGCTTTGCCTCTTGCTTCTCCTCGACGCCGGAACCGTCTGGGCACAACAGCCCCAGCCGGACCGCGCTCTCCCCCGCGCCCGTCCCATCACCTCGCGCGACGTCGTCTACGCCCCCCGCGATACCGGCGATCTCAAGTTGGACATCTACCTACCCCGCGGACCCGGGCCCTTCCCCGTGGTCATTTGGGTTCACGGCGGCGGCTGGCTGGAAGGCAACCGAGACAACCCCCCCGGAACGGCGCTGCTATCACGTGGCTTTGCCCTGGTAAGCATTGACTATCGCCTGAGTCAGGTCGCCAAGTTCCCCGCTCAGATCGACGACGTGAAGGACGCCGTCCGCTTTCTCAGGGCCAACGCCGAAAAATACAACCTCGACCCCACCCGCTTCGCCGCATGGGGCGGCAGCGCCGGCGGACACCTCGTCTCCCTTCTCGCCGGCGACATCCACTCCGACGACACCACCAAGGTCCAAGCCGTCATCGACTTCTTCGGCCCCGCCGATTTCACCGGCAACTGGCCCGGCGACGGAGATACAGCCGTCGCCCGCCTACTCGGCAAAACCCCCTCAGCCGATCCCGCGCTCGCCAAATCCGCCTCCCCCGTCCACCGCGTCCACGCCGCCATGCCCCCCGTCCTCATCGTCCACGGCGACCGCGACAGGGTCGTTCCCCTCTCCCAGTCCGAACAGTTCCGCGACGCCATCCAAAAAATCGGTGGCAAGGTCGAGATGTACGTCGTCAAGGGCGGCGGCCACGGCGCGTTCAACGACCCCGTCGTTCCCCAACGCGTCATTGCCTTCCTCGAACGCGAACTCAAACCCGTGGCATCTCCCCCCGCCATCTCGCCCGCCACCTCCCCCGCCATCTCCCCCGCCACCCAACCGAGGTAACCCGCCCCGTGCCCACCTCTCCCAGCCTCATCCTCGCCACGCTCCTCCTCCTCGGCGCTACCGCCCCAACCGAGGTCGAGCTCACCTCCCTCACCCTCACCGACAACTTGCGCAGCCGAACGATCCCCGTCCAGATCGCATTCCCCACCCCTCTCCCGGCCACAAAGCTCCCGATCGTCATCGTCTCGCACACCGGCGGCGGCAACGCCGAGCAGCTCCAGCCACTGCTCTCCAAACTCGCCCTCGCCGGTTACCTCGCCGTCGCCCCCACCCATGAAGACTCCGCCGTCGGCAGCGGTGGGGGGGCGGCAAGCCGGCCCCGCCAGCCCCTTCGCGCCGGGGTACCACTTTGGGAGTCCCGCGCCAAAGACATCTCCCACCTCACGGCCGCCGACTGGGACAAGCTCCTCCCCACCCTCACCGGAAAGATCGACACCTCCAAGGTCGCCGTCATCGGCTTCGGCCAGGGGGCGTACACCGCGCTGCTCGTCGGCGGTGCGCTGCCCGTCTGGGACAAAACCCCCGCCGACCTCCGGGACGCCCGCGTCTCCGCACTCGTCCTTCTCTCGCCCCCACCCTCCAACCAGCAAGGCCTCACCCCCGCCTCCTTCTCTAAGCTCTCCCTCCCGATCCTTTCGATCGCCTCCCCCAGCCCAACCACCCGGCCCACCCCCTCCCCCCACGACCTCTCCCCGGAAGGCAACAAATTCATGCTCTCACTCACCGGCGCGACCGCCGCCACACTCCTCCCCATCCGCAAAGACACGCCAACTTCCAACGCCGCGACCCTGGTGACGATTGCCTTCCTCGACGCATTCCTAAAGTCCGACCCAGCCGCCAAAGACCTCCTCGTCTCCGGTTCGGTCATCGCCGGCACCCGCGACATCGCCACATTCCAATCCCGCTGACGCTCGCACCCTCCTTTCATCCGTCCTGAAAGCATGGCATCCTCCCCCGCCCTGGACTACCATCGCCCCGAGGAGCAACACCCGCACCCATGGACAACCACGCATTCCCATTTAACGACTCGGTCCTGACTACTCAGCTCAAAAAAGTGGTGAACTGGGCCCGCCGCACCAGCCTCTGGCCACTGCCCTTCGCCACCGCCTGCTGCGGCATCGAGCTGATGGCCACCGCGTCCAGTCGCTACGACCTCGCCCGCTTCGGCGCCGAAGCCATGCGCTTCTCCCCCCGCCAGTCCGACCTGCTCATCGTCGCCGGACGTGTCACCATTAAAATGATGCCCGTTCTCCAGCACATCTACCAGCAGATGACCGAGCCCAAGTGGGTCATCTCCATGGGCGCCTGCGCCAGCACCGGCGGCGTGTTCGACGCGTACGCCACCATCCAGGGCATCGACCAGTTCATGCCCGTCGACGTCTATGTCCCCGGCTGCCCGCCAAGGCCCGAAACCCTCATCGAGGGCATCATGGCCATCCAGCGCATCGTCGATCAAGACGGCATGCCCCCAAAGGGCAAACGCCGCCCCCTCCAAATCGCCATCGAACCGTCTTACAAACCCTCCCCCCAGCCGCTGCCCACTCCCCTCACAGTAGGCGGCAGATAGTACCGCCCTGTGCCGCCCGCGACACAGGGCGCCCCCCTCCCACCGCCGGTTGTCTCGTCGCCCACACCGCAAAACTCCCCAGCCGGGTACGCTTGAACTCCTTCACGGTAGTTGTTCATGACACGTTTCCAATGGGTTCTTGCGTTAATCGCTACTTCGATCTTCGGCTCGGGCGTGGCTCCCTCCATCCGCCCCGCGGCGCAACCCTTCTCCGGCCCGAACCCGGTCGACGTTTAGCTCTTCACCTCCGAAGGCTGCTCGTCCTGCCCTCCGGCTGACAAGCTGCTCAGTCAGCTTTCCGCCAAGTCCGGTGCTAACGGTGTGAAACTCGTCGCCCTCGGCCAGCACGTCGACTACTGGGACTACCTCGGCCGGCGCGACCCCTTCTCCTCCCCAGCCGCCACCCAGCGCCAAACCGCCTACGGCCAGCACTTCCGCCTCAATTCCATCTACTCCACCCAAATGGTCGTCAACGGCGATCGCGAATGCCTCGGCTCATCGCCCACCGCCGCAAGCGACGCAATCTCCACAGCCGCCAAAGCCCCCAAAGGCCGCGTCAACGTCACCGTCGGCGCACAGTCCGGCCGCGAACGCGAGGTCCGCCTCAAACTCTCCGACGTTGACGTCCTCACCGGCGGCAACACCCTCGTCATCGCCGTCACCGAAGCCGACTTGGTCACATAGATCAAACGCGTCGAAAACGGCGGCCGCCGTTTCGGCCCACGCCCCCGTCGTCCGCTCGCTCTCCGAAGTCCGCACGCTCCCCGCCAGCGCCGCCTCCACCGATGAGGCAGCTTACAACGTCAACATCAACCCGACCTGGCAACCCGCCAACCTCCTCCTCGTCGTCTTCGTCTAAGGCGGAGTCGCCCGCAAGACCGTCGGCGTCGGTGCCGCAACTCTTCCCTGATGGCGGGACAACACCCTTATCAGTATGCTGTGGTCCGTGAAGTCAACCACACAACGCGCGGCGTGGGTCTCTGCCGGGCTCCTCGCCGTCGCCCTCGGCTTCGCCCCGTCGACTCGGCCCTCCGCCACCGTCGACCCCGAGGTCGTCGCCCTCGCCAAGGGCCTCACGGGCACCTTCGACTCCAAGCAGCAATCCGAAACCGACCCCCAGTACTTCAACGTCCAACTCCAAATGGTTCGCATCTGGCCGGACCGCGCCGACGGAATCTGGCTGTACGTCGAGCAGGCGATGTCCACCACCCCCGCCGCCCCCTATCGGCAGCGCGTTTACCAAGTCCATCGCCGGGCGGACGGAAAGCTCGTCTCTGAAGTCTTCCTTCTTCCGGGCTCGCGGGAGGAAGTGCTGAAGTTTGCCGGGGCGTGGAAGTCCGATAAGCCGTTCGCGGATCTCACTCCCGACCAGCTCGTCGCCCGCGCTGGCTGCGGAATGGTCATGACCGCCAAGCCCGACGGCACCTTCACCGGCGGCACGGACGGGAAGAACTGCCCCAGCGAACTCAACGGCTCATCCTACGCGGTCAGCGAAGCCGTCATCACTCCCACCCAACTCCGCACTTGGGACCGCGGCTACGACGCTGGCGGAAAGCAGGTCTGGGGAGCGAAAAAAGGCCCCTACCTCTTTGACCGCAAAGACTAACAATTCCCCGCCATTGAACTACTCCGCCTCGGGCTCGACCCCCACGCACATCCAGCACAAAAAAACGCAAGGCCCGTGGCAATTGCCCGGGCCTTGTCGTTATTGCGGACTTCGCCGAATGATGCAGACCAGAGTTCC
>JBBRUM010000138.1:0-8644 GCA_038247815.1 Tepidisphaerales bacterium
AGGTCGGCGGTACCCCGCCGGGTGAGGGTCCCCGCCTCCCCCCACGCAACCCGAAAACCACCCTCAACCCGCCCCCGATACCCCGCCATTCTCCCAAACCCCAACGGGGCACCCGACCGCAGCTGCGGATGCAAACCCTGGAAACCAACGGTTAGCGATCCCATCCCATCTGCAATTCCCACCCAACACCTCCGCCCGCTTCGTCCCGTTCGCCCACACCATCCGACGGTCGCCCACCGCCAACACGCTCTCGCCCCAACCCGACGCCCCAAACCAGACAAAACTACCTGCGGATCGGCGTGAAAAGTTTGCCCCTCGACCCGCCGCCATCAAATTCGCCACCTCGAAGCTTGTTTACGAGCTCCTCAACTGACAGTCCCAAGTCGTGGATCGTGCCGCGTGGTGTGCCGGGTTTGACACCTTTCGATCCGTGCATGGGAATCACAATGCGGCGCTTGTCGCAGTCGCGATAGCAGACGGCATGGCTGACGCGTGGGGTGTGCTTATTTCCGGTAACCCGTTTGCGGCGTGGCATCAAGCCACCTTCACCTGCTGAACGCCAATAAAGGTGCGCTTGGCGGCACGGGGACCCTCCGCCAAGCAAAGGGTCATCGCCTCGGCGATCCGCTTGATCAACAAGTCCAAAGACTTCGCTTGAGTATGACAACCGCGCAACTCGGGAACGTTGACGACGAGGTAAAACTCTTCATCCTGCTCGACGATGACGGTGAATGGATCGGAACGCTTGGCCATGCCAAAATTGTGCGCTCGATGCCTTCAATGCGATAAAGAAACGTCGATCTGGGCACTTCGCGTGAGGCACAAAGAGGATCAGGTTCATTACCGCCAAAAGTCGGCCAAAGCCAGCGAAACATTAGCGCGAACTCATCGAACTCGCCCCCTCTCCGTGCCCCTCCGCGTCCTCCGAGTCTTCGTGTTGAATACCCCCCTTACCACCCCAGAAAGTAAAACGCCGTCGTAAACAGCAAGTCCACCGCGATCAGCGCCACGATCGTGTTGACCACCGTCCGCGTCGTCGCGCTGCCCACGCCCAGTGCGCCGCCCCGCACCGACAGCCCAAGATGGCACGCGATCCCCGCGATCATCGCACCGAAGACAGCCGCCTTGATCAGCCCCGTCAAAAAATCCAGGTTCTTGATCATGTCAAAGGTTCGCCCGAAGTACGTCGCAAAGTCGATCCCCAGCACAAACTGCCCCACCAGCGCGCCGCCCACAATCCCCGAAACGTCGGCTACCACCGTGATGCACACCGTCATCACCGTCGTCGCAATCACCCGCGGAACCACCAAAAATCGGATCGGATCAATCGCGTGGCTCTCCAGCGCCTCGATCTCTTCCCCCACCACCATCGTCCCCAACTCAGCCGCTATCGCCGCCCCCGCAAACCCCGTCAGCACCACCGCCGCCACCAGCGGCCCGAGCTCCCGCGTCACCGCGATGGCGATCAAGTCCGCCACACGCTCCGTCTGCCCAAAATCCCGCAAAATCGGAGCCGTCTGCAACGACAAAATCGCCCCAATACACCCCAGCACCAGCGCCACAATCGGTATCGACTTCACCCCCACACGATCCATCTGCACCCACAGATTCCCCCATCCCATCCTCCGCCCCTGCTTGTGCAGCAGCGAATACCGCGCCAGCACCACCGTCTCCGACAGCAGTATCCCCACCGACCCCACACCCTCCAACACGCCCTTGATCATTCCAGGCATCGCGTTCCTCTTCTCAGTGGATCCCCTGCCGCCGAAAAACCCCTCACCCCCCAACCGCCTATTTCTTAAGCGCTTCGGCTTCGTCCTTCGCGATGACAAAAATCGAGTCCAGCCGGGCGATCTCCAACAGCCCCTTCACCCGCGGCTGAAGCTGAATCAAACACACCTTCCCCTGCACCTTCCGCGCCTTCTGCAACATCTCCACCAACACCGCAATCGCGCTCGAATCCATGTAGCTCGTCGACGACAAATCCAAGATCAGTCGCTCGGGAATCTTGTCCTTGATCAGCGCCAGCAGCGCCGTCCGAAGCATCGGCGAGGTCTTCAGGTCGACATCACCCTTGACCACCGCGACGATGCTCTCCCCAACGCGCCGCGCCGTCGGGACCACCGTCGAATTCGTTTCAATCGTCTGGCTCTCGCTCATAAGCTCAACCAATCAAACAAGTTAACAACGTCTCGCTCGCTCCCGACAACCTCGAATCCACGCCCGCCGCGTCAGCCTCTGCGACGCGGAAAACGCCTCACGAGTGTCAGCAACATCCCGCCCTCCGCCGGAGCAGCATACTCCATCGAGTCCATCATTTCCCGCATGCAAATCAGTCCCAGCCCCCCCGGGACCAGCGGGTCCTTAGGTTTGACGGGCAACTTGCTCGGATCAATCCCCGGCCCCCAATCCCTCAGCCGAATCCGAAGCTCCCCCTCCTTCACCTTCCCATCCCCCCGCGCTTCCACCCAAATCTCCACCGGCCTGCCCAGTTCAAAGTTATACGCATGCTCGACTACATTCGCGATGGCCTCGTTCACGCACAGCCCGAGCTCGTCCACCGCTTTGTCGTCAAACCCCACCTCCCGCGCCAACTCCTCGCATGCCAGTCGGATCCCCTTGATATGAATCGGGTCGGAATCAAACTTCAGGTGGTAATTCTTCACTGCCGCCGCGCTCATTTGTCAGCCCCCCCACCACCCCGCGTCGTCGCGGGCGCCGTGGTCAACCCGGATTTGGCCGCCGCCCGCAACGTCGCCTTCGACGGCGGCAACCCGGCGTACTCCCGCCACTTCGCTACCGCCACCATCCGCACCGGCTGAGGCTCGTAAAACTTAAACCCGAAAGTCTCCCCCCCCGTGAGCTCAGCCAAACTCGACAACGCAAACATGCGAATCGCCGGGTCGCTGCTCTCCAGTTCCGGCACGAGCTTCTTCAGCTTGTCCCTATCCCGCTCCTGCCCCGCATTGACCATCGCCGGCACGTTCACAGCCGGGTCATCACTCCCCACCACCAGCGGCCCCCGCCCCACCGAACACCCCGCGCCCAGGGTCATCGCCACCACCAAGGCTGTTCCTCTCACCAAGACCATGCAGACAACTTTACACGCCCACCCGCCAGTTCACCACAGGCAATCAACCCTTCGTCGCCGCCCTCTCGGCAATGCTCTGCCGAATCGCCAACAACGCCTTGTCCCCCTGCACCAAAACCGCCTCCCCCAACTTCCTGAGTTCGGCGTACTTCGAATCCGGCTTCTCGGGCGGCAGGATCGCAAGCAGCATCGCCCCAAAAGCAACGCCCACCGCCTCAGCCAGCTCCTCGAGCTGCTCCGTCGTCAACCCGCGCTCCCGCCCCCGAACCCTATTGATGAACCCCGGAGTAACTTCCAATATCTCGGCAATCTGTTGGTGCGACAACCCTCGCTCGGTGACCAGCCAGTCAATCACCGCAACAGAAAGCTTCTATGACATCGGACGCCCTCTAACAATCGAAGTCCTCCGGCTCTCAACTCCGTTGTCCCACCCACTTGCCCGACGGTCAACTCAATTTCCGTCCAATGCCCGCCAAATCGCGTCCTGCTGCACGTTGAACGTCGCCGACAAACTCGTGCACTCCCTCAGCCGAGCATCGAACGCCTTCCGGTTCACCCACTTCCCGCTCCCGTCCCCCATCAGCACGTTGACGCCCGTCCGGTGTCGGCTTTCCACCCGCGCCGGCACGCTCACCAAATCCGCTAGCATCGCCTTCCCCTTGAAATCGCCCAGCCGAGGCAGCGTCGTCCGCGTCCAGCTCGCCGGGTCATCCGGGATCGCCCAGTCCGGCCTGCCGCCGTATCCGGCTTGCACGTTCCTCGTGCTCACCCCTTCCGGTCCGGGTGGCCAGGGGTTGATGTCGGTCCCCTGCTGGCGACTCCCGTCGGCTTCGACCGGGCAGAAAAAGATCCCCGGCGTTTTCATCCACCCGCTTTGCAGCAGCACCCCCCACAGCACCGTCCGCCGGCTCGTTCCCGAATACACCATCGAGTTAAACTGCTTTATCCCCGCCGGCACCCCCGCCCGATACCCCACCGGCACATAGTCCCGGTGCGACTGCCCGTACATCAACAGCAACTGATGCACCTGCCGAAGGTTCGACAAACACGCCGTCCGCCCGGCCGCCTCCCGCGCCTTCCCCAACGTCGGCAGCAGCAACCCCACCAGCACCGCAATCACCCCTATCACAACGAGCAGCTCCACCAACGTAAATCCGCCCCGCCCTGAATCGCCCCGATGTTTTCCCATCCGTAAGAACATCGCCCGATCCTATGCTCCAACGACCGCTCGCCCATTCCGACGCGAGTAACAAGTATCAAGCAACTAGCCCCCATGCTCAAAGTCGGCAAGGTAATCCTCCCCACCAACCTGCTCTTGGCCCCCATTGCGGGCTATTGCGACGTTTCGTTCCGACTCATCGCCCGCGCCTGTGGCGGCGTAGGCTTGGCCGTCACCGACCTGCTCTGCCCCGAAGGCGTCCTCCGCGAAAACTACCGCTCGATGCAACTCGCCGCCACCTGCGAGGACGACTCGCCCCTCTCCATGCAGCTCTACGGCGGCAACGTCGACCTCCTCTGCGACGCCGCAAAATGGTGCGAAGACCGCGGTGCCCACATCATCGACATCAACATGGGCTGCCCCGTCGACAAGATCACCAAACGCGACGGCGGGTCCAAGCTCCTTTGTGACCCCGACAAAACCGTCCGGATGGTCGAAAAGATTCTTGCTTCGGTCAAACACACCCCCGTCACCGCAAAGATGCGCCTCGGCTGGGACGACACCTGCATTGTCGCCCCTGTGCTGGCGCGCCGGTTGCAAGATATCGGGATTGCGATGGTGACGATCCACGGGCGAACCACCGAGATGCGCTTCACCGGCAACGCCCGACTTGACGGAATCGCCGAGGTCGTCGCAGCCGCGCCGCACATTCCCGTCATCGGCAACGGCGACGTCCGCACGCCGCAAGACGCCAAGCACATGATCGAGTACACCCGCTGCGCCGGCGTGATGATCGGGCGGGCAGCACTCTCCCAGCCGT
Organism: Tepidisphaerales bacterium; assembly: GCA_038247815.1. Taxonomy (GTDB): domain Bacteria; phylum Planctomycetota; class Phycisphaerae; order Tepidisphaerales; family Tepidisphaeraceae; genus JBBRUM01. The sequence goes on from JBBRUM010000138.1 coordinate 5,071, forward strand.
GGATCTTCCGCGACACCTGGTCGTACCTCACCACCGGAACCCTCCCCCCCGAACCCACCATCGCGGAAAAGTGCGAAATGATCCGCACCCACTTCCACAACCTCTGCCACTACCGCTCCGAACGCGCAGCCGTCGTCGAGTTCCGCAAACGCATCAGCTGGTACAGCAAGACCATGCACCCCTGCAACATCCTCAAAGAGCAGATGCGCCTGATCAACACCCCAGCCGACGTCGACCGAATCCTCGCCAACTTCCTCGAATGGCGCCACGCCCACGACACCGCCCGCGCCGCCGGCAAACGCCCCTGGGCCGAAACCCTCGTCTCCGCCGGTGCGGACTGATTGAGTGAACAGGAATCCAGAGGGGCGAGAAGATGATTTGACGGGTGAACTGAAACGCGGCCATTGAATGTGGGGTACGCACGATTCATCGATGACTTTGCAGTTCAAGTGTGCCTGAATTTCCTCGTGCTGGATGATATCACCAGCCCTTCCACGCCGATGGCAAACAAGGGCGTTAAGATCTTCGTGCAAGGGCAAAGGTCAAACCGTATAATACGACCCGTGTCCACGTCGCTAAATCAGTCCGAGGCAGATTCACTCCGCACGATGCCCAAGCGGCTGAACAAGGCCGCGCGGGCCAATTTCGGATTGCCCAACGCGGGTGAGGGGCTGAGGTTCGATCTCGAATCGCTTGACGGACGGACGGCGTTCCTCATTGACGTAAACCGCCCCGGTAGGATCAAACTGACCAAGGCGACCTATCAGGAGCGGTACCGGGTTGTCGACCGCTTGGCGCGGCTCGACATCGACGGGCCGCCCCACACCAACCCGACCGCCGAGAGCCCGCCACTGCCGATCCTCGCGCCGTACAACGGGGCGACCGTTCCGTGCCCGCACTACCACTTCTTCGTAGAGGGGTACGAGGACAAGTGGGCCGTGCCCGCGAGCGTGATCGGCTTCAACCAGACCACCGACCTCGTGCTGGCGCTGCGTGATTTCATGACTCATTGTGGTGTGAGGGACGTGCCGATGATTCAGTACCCGATTCGGTGAGCCATGAGAAAGAGCATCAAAGCCCTGATCGACGAATACACCCACTGGCTGCGGGACGGTATCTCCGTTGTTCAAGTGGGAGATGCATATGAAGTGACGACCCCGTTTCTGGACCGGCATAATGACCACATTCAGATTTACGTTCGCCAAGAGGCCAGTCGCACGCTCCTGTCCGACGACGGCTATGTCATTTCCGACCTTCGTCAAAGCGGTTGCACACTGGACTCCGAGCACCGCAAGCGGCTGCTCGCATCGGTCTTGAACGGCTTTGGCGTGCATCGCGACGGTGACGAACTCCTAGTCGTGTCGCACAACGGCGACTTCCCCCAGCGCAAGCACGCGCTGATTCAGGCTATGCTCGCGGTCGGCGACCTATTCGCCACGGCCCAAAGCCACGTTAAGAGTCTGTTCCTAGAGGATGTTGCGGCCTATCTGGAGAGCATCGGGGCTTCAGTGTTCCCGGATTTCCAGTTGGTGGGTAAGAGCGGCTTCCAGCACAAGTTCGATTTTGCGCTGCCGAAGTCGCCGAAGGCACCGGAGAGATTGATCCGCGCAGTGAACCGGCCGAACAAAGACACAGCGCTACTCGTCATCGCTTCTTGGAACGATGTTCGCGCCAGCCGTGCGGCGGACGCGCAGATGTACACGATGCTCAACGACTCGGAGCACAAGGTGCCGGGTGAGGTCGTCGATGCTTTGAAGCAGTACGATATCGTACCCGTCCAATGGACCGATCGAACGCAGTACAAGGTGGAGCTTGCTGCGTAGCCTTGCAGCGATTTCCGCAAGGTTTAATTCGTGTGTACTCGTATCGCACAACCCGCGCCGACTACCCCCTCTTTTCGACCCACTGGTAAAACCCGCCGCCGTCGTACTTCAGGTCGCCCCGCCGGGCGAGTTCTTCCCAGACGGCCTTGCCGAAGCCCAGGGGCGGCTGAATGCCGGTGATGACCTCGCGATTACCGGTCAGCGGGGACCGACCGAGCTTGGAGTCTTGCTCGAGCTGAATGGACTTCATTCGTTTTTTGAACGCTGTCATCGCGCGTTTGAGGTCGTTTTCGTCGAAGAGTGGGTTGGCGGCTGGGGGGGTGGGGGTGGATCCCGTGGGAGTGTTGGTGTCCATGGAGACACCATACCACCGTCGTTACGTGAGTCCCATCCACTCGCCTTTGGAGTCGGCTTGGATGAAGGCTTGGCGGAGTTTGCGGACGGCGCCGGGGACGAGGCCGCCTTTTCTCTCGACGGCGACGTTGGCTTCGAAGTTCTTGACGTTGGTTGTTCCGACGATCGCGCAGTGGACGCCTGGCTGGGCGAGGGTGAAGCGCAGTGCGATTTCGGCCCAGGCGGCGTTGGGTTCACCGGTGAACCCAAAGTCTTCGAGCTTCAGGCCGATCTTGGCGAAGCGTTCGGTGTAGACCTTGGCGTAGCTCTTGTAGAGGCCCTGCATCTGGGCCAAGTCTTTCCACGCCGCGTTGGCCACCGGGCGTTTGGCGATCACGCCGACGTTGTTCTGCACACAGACGGGCAGGACGATGTCGATGTTTCGCTGGTCGACGATGTTGACGGACGTCTCGATGACGGCGACGTCTTCCAAGCCGGCAGCGTAAGCGGCGGTTTCGTTGTCGCCACTATAGCCGACGAACTTGATCTTCCCGGCGTCGCGCGCCGCGACGAGGGCTTCGAGGGCTTCGCCCTTGGTAAGTACCTCGTGACTGCAGGAGTGCAGCAGCATTACGTCAATTGTGTCCGTCTTCAGCAGTTCGAGTGAGCGCTCGACCTGCGCGGTGATGAGCCCCGCCGACCACGCCTCGCCGGGTAACCCGGCTTCCTTTTGCCCGCACTTGGAGACCAGTGTGAACTGGCCGCGGCGATGGGCGAGGAATTCGCCGAGGAACGCCTCGCTGCCGGGGTATGACGCGGCGGTGTCGATGAGGTTCACGCCGAGGTCGAGCATGCGGTTGAGCATGGCGGCGGCGGCGACGCGTTCTGTCTTGAGGTAAGAGGCCGGGGCACAGCCGAATCCGAGGGCGGCGACGGACAAGCCGGTTTTTCCGAAGGTGGTCTTAGTCATGGGTTGATCCTATTCCGCTCAGCGGTGCGGGTTGGGTGGATGCCATCCTTTCTGAAATGCGATTAGAGAACGCTCGATTTCTTGCGGTGGATATGGATGTGGCAACATCCGATGCACAGTTCTTGCGCGCTCGGGGGCGGTTTGCACGCGGTCTATGCGCGCCGCTCACAAAGGGGTCTGGGAAGGGTTTGACGGATGATTCCGGTAATCACCCCGATGAAAACGCTTGCGACGAATTTTTCCGGTTTTTCCGGGCGGTTGGCACGCCCTTCGCCATGCATCCTATGTCGTCGTCGCGGTGACGATGATGAGTGGCTGTGGTAGCTGCTCTTGTCATCATGGAGCGCGGTTGGTTCCCACGGGCAGTGTCCGTGGGGCCAAGGGCGGGCGAAACACACCCCACCCCCCGACACAACGACACACCCACCCAACAGTAACCACCTCAAAA
>JBBRUM010000139.1:0-8642 GCA_038247815.1 Tepidisphaerales bacterium
ATCACGGCCAAGCCGGAGTTCCACGGATTCGACGCGGACGCGAGGCTGACCAACCTGCGTCACCAAGGGAAGCTGTACACCGTGAACCGGCGCGGGCTGGTGGGGCAGTAGGGCTTGCGGGAGGGGGGGCGGGGGGATGTTCGCGGGGAGGGCGGAGGGGTTAGTCGCGTTTGGCGGAGTCGCGCTTTCCCACGCGTTCGGTGGGGGCTTGCTGCTGGCGGTAGCGACTAGGCGAGACGCCGACTTCGCGGGTGAAGGCGCGGGCGAGGTGCTGGTCGTCGAGGAAGCCGCTGGCTCGGGCGACGGAGTAGAGCTTATCGCTGGTGGTGAGCAGTAGGCGGCGGGCGTGGTCGAGGCGGCGGCGGAGGATTTCGGAGTGGATGGGGCGGCCGAGGTGGCGTTCGAAGAGTTGGTAGAGCTTGCGGCGGCTGGTTTCTGCGTGGTCAACGACGTCTTCAACGCGGAGGGGCTCGCGGTAATGATCGGCGATGTACTGGAGTGCTTTGGAGAGGTCGGGATCGGGAACGGCGAGGACCTCGGAGCTTTGGCGGACGATGACCGGGCCGGAGGGCACGCGGAGGGGTTTGGTGGGGGGCTTGCGGCCTTTGATGAGGGAATCGAGGAGTTGGGCGGCCTGGTAGCCTTGGTCGCGGCGGCGGACGTCGACGCTGGAGAGCGGGACGGGCCCGAGCTCGCAGAGCAGGGGGTCGTTGTTGCTGCCGACGACGGCGATGTCCTCGGGCACTGCGACCCTTGCCCACTCGCAGCCGCTGACGACCATCATGCTCTCGCGGTCGTGTTGCGCCATCACGCCCAGGGGCCGGGGCAGTTCGAGGAGTTTTGCCCCGATCCAGGCGACGAAGTCCTCATGGTCCACCGAGGGGCGGTTCATCGTCAGTCCGTTGATCAGGTGAAAAGTCCGCCCGGCCCGCTCGACGGTTTCGCGGAACCCGCGCATTCGGTCGAGCTCGACGCGGGTGTCCCAGCAGGTGAAAAACGCGAAGTTGCTCAGCCCGCAGGCGAGCAGGTGCTGTGCGCCGGTGGCCCCGATGCTGTAGTCGTCGGAGAGGACCCGGGGCACATTGAGCTCGTCTACCTCGTTTGCGAGATCGACCACGGGGCAGGTGAGGGCGCGGATGAACGGAATGAGCTTGCCGATCGGGTGGTTGAGCATCGCGATGACGCCGTCGCCGGTCCAGTGAGCGGGGGGGGTGCCGGTGTGGACGATGAGGTCGTTGACGATCCAGCCGGCTTCCCGGGCGTACTGCGCGATGCCCAGATTCAGTTCATAGTCCAGCCAGTCCATCGCGAAAAGTACGCGGATTCTTTTGGTGTTCGTTCGCGGGGCGTTCACGGTGGAAAGTGTACGACACACGCCCGACTTCACAAAAGCCCACCCACCGGAGCTACTCTGACGCGGTGATCAGAAATGCCCAGTCTTCCCCGGGCGGGTGGTGCGGCGAGACCCAGCCGGGGCCGGCGTAGTCGTCGCGTTTAAGCACCCGGCCCTCGACGAGGGTGGAGAACTCCCCCGTGCGGCAGTTGAACGCGCGGACGGTGAACCGCTTGTCCGGCAGGTGGATCACGGCGGTTCCGCCGGAGTGGAGGTAGATCGCATACTGGCAGCCGGGTTCGGCGAGGGCGTAGGCGTGGCCGGCGACGAGGTGGTCGGCTGGGAGGGTCTTCCACCATTGGAAGGCCTCGAAAAAAGTCCGGATGTGGGCATATCCGGCGAGCATGGTCATGGTGGAGTCGCCCCGACCGTTGACCCAGCCGCCGCCGGTGTCGGCCCCCGCGCCGGTCCCCGTGTCCGCCCGCTCGCCGGTCGTCTGGTAGCCGCCGGCGAAGTACATCCCCCACGCGAGCCTTCGCCGCGTGTCCGCGTTCCGCGATGGGGCCGCGCGGTTCTCACCCCAGCCGACGGCGTAGTGGTCCTCATACCCGTATTCCTCATTGACCTGGGGAATGATCCGACCGGCATCGGTCTGCTGTTTGCGCTTGGCGAGGAGGAACGCGTGGCCGCCGTGGTCGTCCCAGCTCTGGAACAACGCATGCGTCGGCCAGGCCGAACCGCGAAACGGAAACTCGCCGTGGCCGTGCACCGAAATCAGGTGGCGATACGGGTCGGCCGCGCGCAGCATCGCTCCCAAGCGGTCGGCCCACTCCACTGTCCGAAACACGTGATACTCGTTGGTGACGTCCCAGCAGACGTTGGCGAATGCAGCCAGTCGGTTCACCGCGTACTGGTAGTAGGCGTGCTCCAGCGGATCGTTGCCGGTGTTGGCCTTGCCGCCAAAGGGGTCGGTTCCGGGGTCCTGCCCGTCCGTGTAGAAAATCACCTCGACGACGATGTCCAGCTCGCGGGCCACCCGCAGCATTCGCTCATACCGCCGCCAGAACGCGACATCGAACCGCGCGGCATCGACGCCGGGATCGTCGATGTTGTCCGGTCGGGCGCACACCCACGGGCACACGGCGAGTCGGAATGTGGGGCTGTTCTTGATGTACCTCTCGTTCCACCGCATGCCGTCCTCGTGTCGCCCGTTGAGGGTGACGCGAATGCGGTTGATCCGGTATGACGCCAGTCGGCGGACGATCGCCTCGACCTCGCCGTCCGACTGAAACCCCAGCAGCCAGTACGCGGTCGTTCCGTTCCAGAAGTAGTGCCCGCCACTGCCGGAATACTTGAAGTGAAACGGATGGTCCGGGTCCACGCGAACCACGCCCTTGCGGCTGGACGGCGTGGCCGTGAACGTTCCGGTGAAAACTTCCGGCGAGGCCCCGAGCGAAAAGGTGAGCGTGTAGGCGTAGTCCCCGGCCACCTCGGGCATGAACCGCAGGCGGTACACCGCGCCGTCATCGGAGTCGCAAAAGCCGGAGACGGTGACCGCCCCGGCCGAGCCGTGCGAGAACGTCGCCCGGAGAGTGAACCCGGCGAACGGATTGCCCACCGGAAGCCGGTCGGGGTGCAGGGCGTACTCGATGAAGTCGAAAGTGTCGACGGTCGTTGCCGAGGCGGTGAGGCTGGTTGGCATGGTGAGAACCATGATCGGTGACAGACGCGACGACGCAAGTGCCTCCACCGCGAAACCAGTTGGACAATATTGAACAATCTGATATAATTCGTTCATGATTGTTCAGGAGCGGCATCGGGCGATCCTCACTTCTCTTAAGCGGCGGCCCCGGGTCGCCACCGAGCTGCTGCAGGGGGAGCTGGGGATCTCCCGTTCGACCCTTCGCCGCGACCTCATGGAACTCGAGCACCTCGGCGAGGTGGTGCGCGTCCGCGGCGAGGTGGTCCACGCCGACTTCCTCCGCGGCGAGCCCAGCTTCGACCGCCGCCGCGCCCGCCGCATCGCCGAAAAGCAGGCCATCGCCCGCCGCGCCGCCGAACTAGTTGCGCCCAACAGCACCATCTACATCGACGCCGGAACCACCTGCCTCGAAGTCGGCCGCCTGCTCATGAAGCGGCCAGACCTCCGCCTCTTCACCCACTCGATCCGACTCGTCTCCCACGCCACCGACTCCGAAGCCGCCGTCGTCTGCGTGGGCGGCGAGTACCGCCGCGTGAGCGACGCCGTCGTCGGCGGGCTGACCGCATCATGGCTGGCCGAGCTCCGGTTCGACATCGCCTTCGTCGCCGCTTCCGGGCTCGACGAAGCCGGCCTCTGGACGACCGAGCTCTCCGAGTGCGCCGTCAAAGCCGCCATCCTCGCGCGGTCTCGGCGCAACGTACTCGTAGCCGACTCCGAAAAGTGGGGCGCCCCCAAGGCCGTGCGTTTCGCGGGGTGGGGCCGAGTGAGCGACTTCGTCACCGACGCCGGCCTCGCCGAAGCCCCTCGCCGCTTCGTGCGCCGCGCGGGGGTGAACCTCACCGTGGCGACCACACGGGAAAGCAAAGGAAAACCATGAAACAGTTCCGCCTCAACCGCCTCTTCAACGCCAAATCCGGCCGGTGTTTCGACGTCGCCGTCGATCACGGTTTCTTCGACGATATTGCCTTCCTCTCGGGCATCGAGAACCAGGCGCGCGCCGTCCAAACCCTCGTCGCCGCCGGGCCAGACGCCATCCAGCTCACCCAAGGCCAGGCGCACCTGCTCCAGTCCATCCCCGGCCGGGACAAGCCCTCACTTGTCCTCCGAACCGACACAGCCAACGTTTACGGCAAGGCCCTGCCAGACGTCCGTTACAACGTCACCATCGCGGATCCCATCGGCACCGCCGTCCGCCTCGACGCGGCTTGCATCTGCGTCAACCTTTTTAAGATCCCCGGCGCTCCCGAGGTGCAGATGCAGTGCGTGCGGAACATTCTCGACATCATCCCCGAGGCGCACCGCCTCGGCATGCCCGTCATGGTCGAGCCGCTCGTCGCGCGCGACTACAAGTTAGGCGGCGGCTACATGGTCGACGGGGATCCCGCGAAGATCATCCCCCTGGTCCGCCAAGCCGTCGAGCTCGGAGCAGACATCATCAAAGCCGACCCCACCGACGACGTCGCCGACTACCCCCGCGTCATCGAGATCGCCGGCAACATCCCCGTGCTCGTCCGCGGCGGCGGACGCGTCTCCGATGAGGAACTGCTCAAACGCACCGAGGGCCTCATGAAAACTGGTGCCCGAGGCATCGTCTACGGTCGCAACGTGATCCAGCATCCCAACCCCGCCGGCATTACCCGAGCGCTGATGGCCATGGTTCACGACAACGCCACCGCAGCCGATGCGTTCAAGCTCATCTCAGCCACTTAGGAGTCCGCCTTGGCCAAAAAAATAATCCGCTTCGGCGTCATCGGCTGCGGACTGATGGGAAAGGAGTTCGCCTCCGCCATCGGCCGCTGGTGCCATTTGGACAAGGTGGACTTTCAGCCGACCATCGTCGCCGCCTGCGACGCCAACCCCGCCGCCCTCGAATGGTTCACCGCCAACGTCCCCGGCCTCGAGCGCACCTTCACCAACCACCGCGACCTGCTCGCCGCCGGCAACGTCGACGCGATCTACTGCGCCGTCCCCCACAACCTCCACGCGGAGCTTTACTGCGACATCATCGCGGCTGGCAAACACCTGCTGGCTGAGAAGCCATTCGGGATCGACCTCCCCGCGTGCCAGAAAGTCATGGCCGCCATCGCCGCGCAGCCGAACGTACTCGTCCGCTGCTCCAGCGAGCTACCCTTCTTCCCCGGCGGATACGCCATCGCCAAGCTCGTCCGCGAAGGGAAGTTCGGCCGCATCATGGAGGTCGAGTCCGGCTTGTGGCACTCATCCGACCTCAACCCCGACAAGCCGATCAATTGGAAGCGCATGGTTGAGTTCTGCGGCGAGTACGGCTGCCTGGGAGATCTCGGTATGCACGCGCTGCACCTGCCCCTGCGCTTCGGCTGGATGCCAAGGACGGTCGCGGCCTCACTGCTCAAAGTCGTCCCCACGCGGCCCGACGGCAAGGGTGGCACGGTCCCCTGCCAAACGTGGGACAACGGCACGCTGCAGTGCCGCGTGCCCCACGCCGATGGCTACGACTTCCAGATGACCGTCTCCACCAAGCGCATCGCCCCCGGCCACAACAACTCTTGGTTTCTCAGGGTCTACGGCACGGCACTCTCAGCCGAGTACAGCACGAAGAACCCCAAGGAACTCCGCCTCCTGCCCTACACCCCCGGCGGCCCCCAGGCGTGGCACGTTTGCGACGTCGGGTGGGACTCGGCGTACAAGGGCATTACCGGCGGAATTTTTGAGTTCGGCTTTTCCGACGCGATTTTGATGATGTGGGCCGCCTTCTGCGACGAGCTGACGCACGGCCGCAACGGCATGTCCCAGCCGCTGCACTGCGCCACCCCCGACGAAGCCCTGCAGCACCACCGCATCTTCACCGCCGCCCTCCGCTCGCACCGCGAAAGCGCCACTATCAAACTCTGAGCTCCGGCAGCGACCGCGCCCACGCGACAAACTTAGGAAAGATCTCCTCCGGCTCCATCAGCGTCGGGTGCCACCGCTTCTCGTGTTCAAAGGTCACGTATCCGTCGTAACCCGTAGCGGCCAGAAGGCTGATCGACTTCGCCAGCGGGAGTTGACCTGTTCCAGGCGGCACGTAACGCCACCCGTCCCCCATGGCCATCGGGTGCGACGGGTCATGAATCGCGTCCTTCACGTGCGTGTAGGCGATCCTCGACCCGATCAGCCCCAGCGTGTCGCCGGGCGACTCGCCTCCGACCCGCGACGAGTGCCCCATGTCCCACAACGCCCCGAACGCGGGATCGACAATCGCGTCCAGCAGCAGCCGCGCATCCCGTCCCCGAATCCAGTGGTCGTGCGTCTCGAAACACCACACCACCTCTCTCGCCCCCGGGAGGCCGAGAATCTCCCGCATGCACCCCAGCCCGATCGCGGCCGCCGCTGGCAGCCCGCCGGAGATGTCCCCATTTCCGAAGACCCGAACTCGCTTGGCCCCCATCGCCACCGCGACGCCAATCGTCCGTCGGGCTTCGTCGAGGTTGGCGGTCCGCTTGGCGGCGTCGCACAGCGAGATCGAGGTTGAAATGCACGATACCTCGAGCCCGGCGTTGTCAATCCGCCGACGCGTCTCCGCCGCCCCGGAGTTGAAGGCCGCAAGGGTCGTGACGTCCAGCGCATCGCCGAGGCCCCGGAAATCCACCGCGTCGAACCCCATCGCCCGACCGCGCCTGCACACGTCATCCAGCGACCACTCGGGACAACCCAATGTCATAAATGCCAGTCGAATCATCCCTACAATCTAACCCACCCGCGTCACAAATAGAACACGGCCGCGGAGGGAACTCTCCGCGGCCGCGTCGGCAAGGCTCTGTTCCGCCGATCATGCCGCCTTCCGCACACCCCCCGTGGCTCCGGACCGGTGCCCGCCCGCGCTCTGCGACGCACCGCTACCGAACGGAGTGGCGTGACCGCCCGCCGCCGCCCCCTCCGAACGCACCTTGAAGTGCGACACGTGCATGCTCAGTTCCGCCGCCATCCGCGCCAGCTCCGAAGACGCCGTCTTCGACTGCGTCGCGCCCTCGCTGGTCGACTGCGCCGCCGTCGACACCGCGGTGATGTTCGTCGCGATCTCCGCCGAGCCCCGGGAGGCTTCACTCATGTTCCGCACGATCTCGTTGGTCGTCGCCGACTGTTCCTCCACCGCCGACGCGATGGTCGATGAGATCGCGTCCACCTGCTTGATGATCGCGGTGATCTCCTTGATCGCAGCCACGGCCGCCGTCAGGTCAGTCTGGATGGCGTCGACCTTGCCGCGGATGTCTCCGGTGGCCCCCGAAGTCTGGCCCGAGAGCTGCTTGACCTCGTTGGCGACCACCGCGAAACCGCGGCCCGCCTCGCCCGCCCGCGCCGCCTCGATCGTCGCATTCAGCGCCAGTAGGTTCGTCTGCGCCGCGATCTCGTTGATGAGCGTCACCACGTTTCCGATCTCGGCCGACGAACTCTCCAGCCGGCTGATCGCCGCCGCCGTCGAATCCGCCGCCCGGACCGCACTGGCCGTCACATTCGTCGCCTCCGATGCGTTCTTGGAAATCTCCCGGATCGAAGCCGTCATCTCCTCCGCCGCCGTCGCCACCCCGCTGATGTTGCGGTTGACCTCCTCCGCCGCAGCCGAAACGGCCATGCTCTGCGCCGTCGTCTCCTCCGCGTTGGCGCCCATCTGCGTGCTCGTCGCCGCCAGTTCCTCGCTCGCCGCCGTCAACGTCGACACGTTCATCGAGATCGAACGGATCGTCCCTTCTAAGCTCGAGAACGCCTTGCTGAGCGCCTGCCCCAGCACATCCTTCTCGGACCTGGGCTTGATCCCCTGTGTCAGATCGCCGTTGGCCATGCGGTCCGCCGCTGAGGCGACTTCCCGCACATACGCGATGAGGTCGCGAAAGCTCTGCGAAAGCTTGCCGATTTCGTCCCTGCCGTGGTACCCGACGTTCTGCTCGACGTCCCCCGCCGCCACCTCGCCCGCCACCCGCGCTACGCGGCGCAGCGGAATTGAGATCATCGCAGACAGCACAATCCCCACCAGCATCGCCATCACCGTGCCACCGAGCACCATTCGCGTCGTGGTCGCAATTGACTGCTCTGCCCGCGTCTGGTTCTCCTTCGCCAGCCGCTCGGCTGTCGCCACCTTGTCCCGGGTGAGCAGCGTAAGGTCTGCCTCAAACTTCTTCGCCAACACGAACGCGCTCCCGAACAACGAACTCTTGAACTCCTTCGTCTTCCCCTCCTTTTCCAGCGAGATCAACTCCTCCATGTGCGGCGTGTACGCGGCCCACGCCTCCATGGTGTTTCGGAAGTGTTCTTTGTCTTTGTCGCTAATCAGCATCTTTTCTACGTCCGCCAAATTCTTGAGCACGCTCGCCGTGCATTGCGCGAGGCGCTCCCGGCGGACCTTCACATCCTCAGCATCCGTCAACAGCGCGAGGTCCCTAAGGTTGACACGGATCCGCTGAAAGTCCTTCCCGGCCTCCCCGAGCGAGCTGATCGCCAGTGTGCACTTTTCGAACATCACCCGGTTCGCATCCGTCATCTCTCGGGCCTTGTTGATCGAGTCGTAACCAGAGTATGCCCCAATCGCAGCAACAATAAGAAAGCTCACAATGAGCTTGACCGAGATCGGAATCGAATTGATCAGATACATGACGC
>JBBRUM010000140.1:0-8634 GCA_038247815.1 Tepidisphaerales bacterium
CCCAGCCGATGGCCCGGTTGAAGGCCCCGTCGCGGGCCCCGTCGCAGGCAACGTCGCCCCGCCCATTCCCGCCCGCCGCACTTCCCCCGTCAACCTCCCCGGCTCGCCCCCGACCGTAATCTGCCCCTTCCACTCCCCCATCACCACCTCCCACTTCCCCTTCGGGTCCGACGGAGCAACGGCAACGATCTCAAACCGCTCCCCGTCCACCCACGTCTCCATCACCCGCGTCTTCTCCGCAAACAGCTCCCCATCCGTCACGATTAAGCTCGCGCACTTCCCCACCTCAATGCTCCCCAGACAACTCTCCACCTTAAACAGCCGCGCCGGCGTCATCGTCATCGCCCGCAACGCCGCCTCCTCCCCCAGCCCCCGCCCCACCGCCTTCCGCATCTGCCCCAGCAACGTCTCCCCACGCGCCGCGCTCAACCCACTCGTCGTCACCGCAAACCGCACCCCAGCCGCCTCCAAACGCGCCGGGTTCTCCGGCGAAATGTCCCACGCCATCAAATCCATCAGCGACGTCCCAGCCGCCTGCTCCGGCGTCCCCACCACAGGCGCCCTCGGAAACGCCACCGGAACCACCACCGCCCGCCCAGACGCCGCAATCTCCCTGATCAGTCGATACTCCTGCCCGTTCCCCCTCACAATCACCGGCAACTTAAACTCGTCGCCAATCCGGTCCGCCCGCAACGCATACAACTCGTCCCCCGCGTCCACCATCAGCGGAACCTTCCCCCCCATCAGCCCCGCAAGCGCCTCCAGCGAATCGTTCTTCTCCGGATGCGGCAAAAGCGTGTTCCCCCGCACCGCACGCCACGCCCGCTCATACCACTGCGCGTCGTACATCGCCTGTCGAACCAGCGTAAACGCCCCCATCGGGCTCGTCGGATACCGAACCTCATCCGCCGACTCACTCCCCCTCCCACCAGCCCTAAAATCCGGCGCCAGCGCTATGTGCAACGCCACATCCTCCCGCACAATCGAATGGTCCCCTTCCTCCGTCCCCGTATCCACCACCGCGCTCGTCCCCTTCACAATCCCCCGACCCGGCGCGAGCAACCGCGCCACAATCCCCTGCTGCCTCAGCCCCCGATTCACCTCCCGATCCACCCGATACACCCGCCCCACCCGAAACTCCGGCGTCACCTGCGGATTCCAATACTTCGCCCCCCCTACCCTTCCCCCCCCACCACCACCCGCCGCCGCCGTAACCGCACCCGCCACCACCGCATCCCCCGCCCACTCCCCATACCCATCAATCAGCCCCGGATACACAAACTTCCCACTCACATCCCACACCCGCGCCTCCACCGGCACCCTCACCGACCCCTCACCCTCACCCCCCGGCCCCACCGCCACAATCACCCCGTTCCGAATCACCACCACCCCATTGACGATCTTCTTCCCCGCCTCCGTCACCACCGTCCCATTCACAATCGCATGCACCGCGGGCGTATTCTCTCTCAGCCCAGCCGGCGGAACCGTCGAAGGCACCCCAGGCCCACCACCCGCCCACACCCCACTACCCACTCCCCCGCCCACCACACACCACACCGCAACCACCCAAACCCGCGCACGCACTGAACCTGCCGTCATGTTCACCTCGTTATCCCGTGGCTGCCGGTCCCACCTGCAACCCAACCGGGGTGCCCCACCTTACCAAATCTTCCCCCCCACTCCACTACCCTCCTCCCCCCTCATCAACTCCGTTAACCTATTCCCATGCCCCAATGGACCGTCTCCGGAGCCGACAAAACCACCGGCAAAGACACCTCACTGCTCATCGAAGCCCCCAGCCAACGTCTGGCCCGCGAACTCGCGACCCAAAAAGGCATCCTCGTCGCCGAAATCTCACCCTCAGACCCCGACACCGTCGGCCACGCAACCCTCGCCTACCAATCCCCCTCCACCCCCGCCAAAGACCCTTTCCGCACACTCCTCACCGCCGCCTTCCTCTTCAAATGGATCGGCATCTCCCTCCTCGCCACCGCCGTCTTCCAAGTCCTCGCCGGCGGCATCCTCATCGCCTCTCGCCCAAACCTCGACCCCGCCGCCCTCACCGGACCCCTACTCAACTCCGCACTCCAATCCACCTACACCGCAGCCGCCGGCGCCGCCTGCTACCTCCTCACCGGCATATCCCTAATGCTCCACGCCCACGCCCGAAAACACCTCTGCTAGTCCTTACCTTCTACCACCTCTCAGCTACCACCTCTCGCCCACCGCCACGATCCGCGGCGACCCCGCCCCCAGCTCGCCCCCGTCGTAATCCCCCCACATCTCCCGCACCGCAAACCCATGCCGCTCCATCAACATCCGCACCTCGCGCGGCATCATCCACGTCATCTCAAACCCCACCGACTTCGTCCTCTCCTCCCCCCCCTCAAACCACCTGTAATGAAACGTCACCCGCCGCACCTGCGACCAGCTCCCTCCCACGTCCTCCAGATCCGACACCCGCGATACCGTCCGATCCAGCTCCGGCACGTAAAACGTCACGGGGTCCAGCCCCCAGCTCCGCCCCTCGGCGAGCAACCCCAAATCCGGATTGAAAATGTCCACCCACAGCTTCCCCCCCTTCCGCAAGTGCCACCTGCACGTCTCCATCACCTCGTCGATCGCCTCCAGCGTCGGCATGGCCAGCAGCGTGTTGAACAAAATCACGCACCAATCGAACCCGCCCTTCCCACCCCGAACCCGAACCTTCCGCATGTCCCCTTTCTCCCACCGAACCTCCTTGCCAAGCCCCACAAACCCCGCCTTCCTCCCCGCGATCTCCAGCATCTCCCCGTCATAGTCCACCCCTACCACCGCATGCCCCGACTGCGCCATCGGTATCGCAGCCCGCCCCGTTCCCGTAGCCAGCTCCAACACCCGCTGCTTCTTCCTCCCCATCTTCGACAACAAAAACGGCACATCCCTCTCGAGATACTCCAGGTGCGCGTACTCCGCGTCGTAATACCCCGCAATCGCCTTGTACTGCCTAGCCATCCCCAAAGCTTACCCGCCGCCCCCCACCCCGTCTTCCACTCCCCCGCTACCCCATGGAACACCCACCAAGGACAACCGGAGGCATGCAGAGATCAACGGAGAAAACAATACGGCGACCAATGACAATTCCAGCAATCTAAGTCTCCGCCACACCCGCCACATATCTGCCGACCAAGTCCCCCGTCCTCTCCGTATTTCTCCGTCTCCTCCGTGCCTCCAGCCGGTACCCCCGCGGGTGGTAAATCCTCCCCCTACGCCACCCTACCCCACCACACCCGTCACCAGCCCGTCGTGCGCCAGCTTCATCCCGTCCGGCAGCAACCGGTTCGTCTCCTCATGCCCCAGCCCGTGCGCAATGTGCGTAAACCACGTCCGCCTCGCCCCCACCCGCTTGGCCACCTCCATCGCCTCCTCCACCGTGAAATGCGTCGCGTGCTTCCTCCACTGCAACGCATCCAACACCAGCACTTCCACCCCCTCCAATAGCCTAAAGCTCTCCTCCGGCATGAGGTTCACATCCGTGCAGTACGCAAGGTTCCCCACCCGAAACCCCAGCACCCGCGTCGCCCCATGCACCAGCGGAATCGGCGTCCACACCCGCCCTCCGATCTCAAACGGCCCCGTGATCTCCCTGTAAACCAGGTGCGGCCGAAACAGCCTGGTCTCCGGTTCCGGCTCGCGAAACGCATACCCAAAACACTGGAATATCGCCTTATACGCCCCCGTCTCCGCCCACACATCCAGCGGCCCCCCGCGCACCGCATTAAATCGCCGCACGTCGTCCAGCCCCATGATGTGATCCGCATGCGCGTGCGTATACACCACCGCGTCAATCCGCTTCACCCCGCACGCCACGGCTTGCAATCGCAGCTCCGGCGTGGTGTCCACCAGGACCACCGTCTCCCCATACCGAATCACCACCGAGCACCGCGTCCGCTTGTCCCGCGGATCGCTGCTCAAACACACCGCGCAATCACACGCAATCATCGGCACCCCAGCCGACGTCCCCGTCCCCAAAAACTGTAACTCGATACCCTGCACTGTCACCCACTCTAGGCCCTCACCCCCCAACCCCTTAAGGTTGTCGCGGACTACTACGGACAAAAATACGGACAGACAAATTCAAATTGTATCCTCTCCATCCGTCCTCCCCGGTGCCCGTCCGTGGCCACCCCAAGCCGCCCTCTACTCCCCGCTGTCCACCGTCTCCAACGCCTCCTCCTCGCCCTTCGTCTCCCCCGCTCCCCCCGGCCGCGCCTCACCGATCCCAAGTTCTTCCACCAGCTTCGCCGGCACCTCGCCCGTGTTCTTGCACTTCGGATACCCCGAGCAGCCAAGGAAATAGCCCCGCTTACCCTTCTTGATCTTCATCGGCTTGCCGCACGCATCGCAGTCGATGTCCGTCAGCATGTTGTCCACCGACTTCACCGCGCCGCCCTCCGGCAACAACCCTGTGAACTGCGCAGCCACCGCAGCCGCCTGCTTCGCCGCGTCCGCGTTACCCTCCGTCAGCAGCGGAATCAACTTATCCAAATACTCCCGCGTCGCCCCCTCGATCTTCGCCACCTGCCGCGTCGCCCGACACTTCGGAAACGCGCTGCATCCCAAAAACGGCCCGCGCTTCGAGTTCCTCAGCTTCATCGGGCTCCCGCACTTCTCGCACGGCACCGACGTCTCGATCGCCACCTTCGGCGGCTGGGGAACCCCTTGCTTGTCGAGGTTCAAAATCATCTTGCAGCTCGGCTCGCCCTTCTCGTCCTTCACGCTGTAACCCGTGCACGACAAAAAGTCCCCGAACCGGCCCGACCTCTTGATCATCTCCCGGGAACACTTCGGGCACTTGATCTCGCTCTTCTCCCGCTTCTGCGGCTCGCCCGTCACCGGATCGCTCGGCACGGTCGTGTTGCACTCTCGGTCCTCGCACGCAAGGAAAAAGCCCGTCTTGCTGATCCGCCGCAGCAGATCCTTCCCGCACTTCGGGCACTTGTACTTCGACCTCTCGCCCCCCGCGTGCGTGATCAGTTCCATCGACCCCTCCACGCTCGAGTGGAACGGGCCGTAAAACTCCCGCAGCAGTTTCACCCAATCCCCCTTCTCGTCCTCGACTTTGTCGAGGTCTTCTTCCATGGCCCGCGTGAACTGCACGTCCATGATCTTCGGAAACGCCTGGATCAACTTGTCCGTCACCACCATGCCCAGTTGCGTCGCATGGAACCGCCGGTCGATCTGCGTCACATACTCGCGGTCCTGGATCGTCTGCGTGATCGCCGCGTACGTGCTCGGGCGGCCGATGCCCTCTTCCTCGAGCTTCTTCACCAAGCTCGCCTCGGTGTACCGCGCCGGCGGCTGGGTGAAGTGCTGGCTGGGCGAAACCTCGATCGGCGACACCGCCTGCTTGACCGCCAATTCCGGCAGCAACTGGTCGTCCGATGAGACCCCCGAAACCTTCATAAACCCGTCAAACACCAGCTTCCGGCCGTTCGACTTGAAAACCGCCTTCCCCTTCGCCGTCGTCGCCGAGATCAGCACCGAAGTCTGGTCGAACTCCGCGTTGGTCATCTGACACGCCACAAACCGCGACCAAATCAGCTGGTACAACCGGTACTCGTCGCTCCCCAGCTTCGCCTTCGCCTCGCCCGGCGACAGCGCCACGTCGGTCGGACGGATCGCCTCGTGCGCCTCCTGGGCGGCCTTGTTGCTCGATGTGTAAAAGTTCGGCTTCTCGGGCAAGTACTTCGCCCCAAACTCCTTGGGTATGTACGCCCGCACCATCGTCAGCGCCTCAGCCGACAAGTGCGTGCTGTCCGTACGCATGTACGTGATGTGCCCCTGTTCATACAGCGTTTGCGCGATCCGCATCGCCCGCTGAGCGCCCATCCCCAACCGGCTCGCCGCTCCCTGTTGTAGCGTGCTCGTGATAAACGGCGCCGGTGGCCGCGACGTGCTCCGCTTCTTCTCCACCGACTCCACGACAAACCCCGGCGCCTTCCCCAACCGCCCCACCAGCGTCGCCTTCGCCTTCGCCGGACCCTTCCCCGCATCTTCCGTCGAAATCGCCTCCCGCTCGACCACAAACCCAATCGCCTCAGCCGCCTGCCGCGCCATCTTCAAGTTCTTCGGCTCGAATCGCTCTCCACCAAACTCCAACAGCTCAGCCAAAAACGATGACCGCTCCGCCAACCACTTCTCACGATCCGCCTTCGAAGGCTCGGCCCCGACGAACCCCGACCACTCCCCCGCCAACTTCGCCGCCCCGCCGTTGTCCGTCGTAAACACCGCCCCAATCTTCCAATACTCGTCCGGCACGAACGCCGCAATCTCCCGCTCCCTCTCCACCACCAGCCGAACCGCCACCGACTGCACCCGCCCCGCGCTCAACCCCCGAGCAACCTTCCGCCAGAGTACCGGCGAAATCTCATACCCCACCAACCGGTCCAGCACCCGCCGCGCCTGCTGCGCATTCACCCGACTCTGATTGATCGCATGCGGCGACGCAAACGCCCGCTGAATCTCCGTCTTCGTGATCGCGTTAAAGATCACCCGTTTCACCCTATTATCCGGAATCCCCAGCGCCTGCTGCAAGTGCCAGGCGATCGCCTCCCCCTCCCGGTCCAAGTCGGTCGCCAGGTAAATCTCCGGCGCTTCCTTCGCCAGCTTCTTCAGCTCCGTGATGACCTTCGTCTTCTCCGGCAGAACCGCGTACGTTGGCTGAAACGTTTCAAGGTCCACCTGCAACCCTGACCGCGGCATGTCGCGAACATGCCCCATCGACGCCTTCACAATATAATCGCTGCCCAGATACTTGTTGATCGTCTTCGCCTTCGCCGGCGACTCGACAATGACCAGATTCTTGCCGCTCTTTTTTGCCATTTGGCTACGCTGTCTTTCGTTAATCACCCCTGCAAATCGCCTATGGTCGCCAGCACCGAACAACCAGTGCCAGCGACCCAACCGACAGACGCCGGTGGGCCGAAGGGGCGGGGACTATGGTTGCCATAAGGACCGGTGTCAAGACACCCGATCTCCATCCGCCGTATCGGTCGATACGCACGAACGGTTGCAACAGTTCATGATCCTAGCTCCCCACCACACCCCCCGCCACCGCACCTAAATCCATCGACCGCAATGTCTTACGAATCGCCTTCCGCACCCCTCCCGGCCCCACTAATACCCCCCCGATGGGCAATAACCCGAAACAAAAACCGGGTCGGTGAAGGGATTTCACCGACCCGGATCACTCTATTTCGACAGGCAATAAGCTGCTAGACCTGCGGCTGCATCGGTGCCGTCGGGGCCTCCCTGCCGATCCGGCTGGGCGCTTCCTCTTCCTCTTGTGCCGGCGGCTCGGCGAGGTGCTTCACCTTTAGCGTCGAGTGCGGACCGAACGCCGTACCCGCCGGAATCAGGTGACCAAGGATCACGTTCTCCTTGAGCCCCACCAGCGTGTCCTGCGCCCCAGCCAGCGACGCTTCCGTCAACACCTTCGTCGTCTCTTGGAAGCTCGCAGCCGAAATGAACGACTCGCTACTCAGCGAAGCCTTCGTGATCCCGAGCAAAAGCGGCTTGCCACGCGGCGGCTTGGGCTTCTTCGCCGTCGCACGGTCCTTGCCCTCGGTCTCGGCGGCCTCGTTGGCGGCCTTGTACTCGGCCCGCAAAACCACCTCGCCGCGGCGGTAACTCGTGCCACCCGGCTCGTCGATCTTCACCGATGTCGACACCAACTCGCCCGCCTGACGGAAGCGGTACTTGTCCACCGCCTCGCCCGGAAGGAACTTGCTGTCGCCCGGATCGTCGATCTTCACCTTCCGCAGCATCTGGTTCAGGATCACCTCAATGTGCTTGTCGTTGATCTTCACACCCTGCGACCGGTACACGTTCTGCACCTCGTTCAGCAGGTACTGGTACAGCGACTCCTCGCCCTTGATCCGCAGAATGTCGTGCGGAATCAGCGGGCCACGGATGAGCGGGTCGCCGGCTTCGACGAAGTCGCCCGTGTGCACCTGCAGTTCCTTGTCCTGCGGAACGTGGTGTTCCTTCTCCATCCCCGTCTCGTTGCGGACGATGATGGTCATCTTGCCCTTACGCTTGTCCGACCGCAGCTCGACCGCGCCCGAGATCTCAGCCAGCACCGCCGGATCCTTCGGCTTGCGTGCCTCGAAGATTTCCGTCACGCGGGGCAGACCCCCCGTGATGTCCATTGTGCCCGCCGCTTCCTTCGGCTGACGCGCCAGCAGCGTGCCAGCGTCGAACTTCTGGCCGTCCTTCACCTCGATACGGCTCTTCGCCGGCAGGTAATGGAAGTCCAGGATCTTCCCGTCCGCGCCTTCGATCGTGATCCGCGGCGACCGCTCGCCCTTGTGCTCGACGACGACATACTTCGCGTCGCCCGAACCTCTCCGCTCTTCCTCGATCCGGACCGTTTCGCCGATCTCGATGTCGACGTAACGCGCGATCCCGCCCTTCTCCGCCAAAATCGGCGTAACGTGCGGGTCCCAGCTCACCAACTGGTCCTTGGCTTTGACCTTCGTACCGTTGGGCACCATCACCGTCGCGCCGTACGGCACCTTGTACTTCTCCAGTTCGCGGCCCTTCGCGTCGACAACCGCGATCTCGCCGTTCCTCTTGAGCGCGATGTACCGC
>JBBRUM010000141.1:0-8614 GCA_038247815.1 Tepidisphaerales bacterium
ATTCAGCCGCAACGCCGCGGCGTCGGGAGAACTTGTCCCTTGCTGGACTTTGCCGGCAACGAGGATCCGTCCGTCGGACTGCAGCGCCAGCGTGCCGGCGCTCGACGTGGTCTGCACCGCGAAGTCGGCCATGCCGTCGCCCGAGAAGGACGTATCGAGGGCTCCCGTCGCGGAGAGCTGCACCACCAAGATCCTGCGCGGGGCCGGCCAGGCCGACTGTCCGATACTGCCGGCGAGTAGAATCTTGTCGTCGGCTCGGGTCGTGCCGGCTTTGATGACCACGCCGCCGTCGAACTGCTCGTCCTCGGTCGTGCCGAACGACGCCACACCACCCGTGCCGAAGTCGCCGGCGGTGTCCAGCGTGCCACTGGCCAGAATACGAAGCGCGAATCCATTGTAAGGCGTGGACAGGGAGCTGGTCTGACTCCCGGAGACGATGAGCTTTCCATCGGGCAACAATGCCATCCCGCGGCCCAATTGGTAGTCGTTGCCCCAGCGGAAGTGCCCGGACGTGGAGGTCGCGAAATTGGCAGAGTCGACGGCTCCGACGGAGGTCAACTGGGTAACAGCCAGGGACTCCTTGCCTGTGGAAGTTTCAGTCACTTTGGAGAGAACCAGAATCTTTCCATCGGTGGGACGAATCACCAGCCGCTGAGCTTGCTCTTGGTACCCGGAGCCAGCGATGTCAAAGGTGGTGATCCCGCCGGTGCCAAAGCTCGTGTCGGCTGACCCGTCTGAGTTTCGGCGTGCCACAAACGCGTCCACATAGCCGGAGCCGTTCACCCGCCCAGCGATGACGATCTTGCCAGTGCTATCGATCGCAACAGCGCCGGCTGAGGAGGTTGTACCGCCGCCGAGGTTGATCACAAGCTTGCCAGTGGAGTTAAAGGTGGTGTCAAGGGTTCCGTTGGAATTATACCTTAGAACCAAGACCTTGCCGTCTTCAAACCCTGCCACGATGACCTTTCCATCTGCTTGGACCGCGACGGCTGCTCCGCGATCGTCGCCCGTTCCCAAGTTCGTCACCGAGCCGCTGCCATTGAACGTCGAATCCAACCTCCCGCCGCCGGTGTCGGTGGTGATGGTGATGCGGCGGTTGAGCGCGTCGTAAGTGTATGAAGAATAAAGAGTTGAGCCGTTGCCCACCCTCACCAGCCGGTTCCAGGCGTCGTAGAAGAGGGTTTCCCCGCGTTCGTTGGACAACTGGTTGCCGTTGGCGTCGTACGTCAGCACGGGACCGGACCCGACGCTCGTGAGTCGGTTCTGGCTGTCGTGGGCGCGAGTGGTGGTGGTCGAGCCGATGGTGACTTGCGACCAATTGCCGAGTGCGTCGAGGTTCCAGTTCTTCGTGACGAGGGGAGTTCCAGTGATCCCGGTGGCCGTGCCGCCGGTGAAGCTCAGCGTACCACGGGAGAAAGCCTTGAGGCGGTTGAGCGGGTCGTAACCTTCGGTGGAGGCGTTGGCACCGGCTGCGTGGTAAAGCTCCGAGCGGGCGGGGGCGACGACGTTCTCCTTAAACAGTGGGTTGCCCGCGAGGTCGTAGCCGTACCTGAAGCGGTCGACATCGTTGCCAGCACCGTTCAGCCAGCGCTGGTCGATGACGCGGCCGAAACGGTCGAGCCCGGTGTACTGGTCGCCGGCGTCGCCATTGGCTTCGGCGTTTTTCTTGTAGAGCTGCAAGCCGCCGCCTGCTTCGGGGCGGGTGCGAGCGACGGGCGTGGTGAGTCCGAGGTACTGATAGCCTTCGAGGGTGACGGTGCCCCCGGAGGTGGAGAGGGCACGGTCTTGCAACCGGCTGAGACGACTGATGGTGCTGTCAACGCCCGAGTCGTAGACGTAGTTGACGGTGCGGCCGCCGTAAGTCATGGCAGTCAGGCGGCTGTGGTTGGCGGTGGGGGACGGGGTGGAGTAGGAGTAGGTGACGGTTCCGCTGGGCTGGGCTTCGGTGATGAGGCTGCCGAAACCGTTGTAGGTGCGGGTGACGCTGTTCATGACCGCGCCCGTGCCGTCCAGCGAAGACAGCGTCGCAACCCGCCCTGCGCTGTCGTAGGCATAGGTGAGCCGACGAACGCCGTCGATGCCAGCGGACCCGACACCATCGGAGAGCAGGCGACCTACCGGATCGTAAAGGTAGGTGTGGACATTGCCTTTTCTGTCGGTCGACACGAAGCGGGCACCCGAGCCATCGTAAGCGAACGACTCGGCGGAGGAAGGTGAGGCCACCCCCGTCATCGGATCGGGATACTCAATCTTGGCCAGCATGTCATTGCTGGTGATCTTGGACCCCCCGCTCATCGACGACACACCGTAGATGTATCGCGTCTCTTGGAAAGCCGAGGCGCTCGTAAACGCCCGCATCGTCAAGACATTTCCCGATCCGTCGTAGGTGTAACTCGTTAGCCGGTTGGTGTTGGCAGTTTGGGTGCCATCGGTGTAGGCCTCGATGGACTGTACGGTCTGGCCGCGAAGGTTGGTGAACGAACGGGACTTGATCCCCCGAGGGTCCGTTATCTCCGTTCCAAGCAGCCCCGACGGCCCCACGACGTCATAGCTGTACCGGGTAAGCAGCGCCGTGGCGGTTGAACTCGCTGGTGCCATCCCGGGCCGCGTCCATGCCGTCCCCCCGTTCGTGCCCACATCCACAGACGCCATCGGACGCCCGGCAAGGTCGTAATACATCCCCATGTAGCTGACGCGGGCTTTTACCCCCGTCGTAGCCGTTCCAAGCTCGCCCGTGCCTGTCTCGTCATGAAACCTCTGACGCCGGGTCGTGGCGATCACCTGGCTAGCCGCATCATAACTTTGCTCAACCTGTTCAAGCACTGTGTCGCCGGTGACGTTTCTCGCATCGGCCCAACTCCCTGTGGAACCCGCCGCCGCATCGCCGCCACCATCAGTAACGTATGACTTGACGACACGGCCAGCCCCGTCATAGACGCGCTTGGAGACCGGGCTGTTTGGACCGGCAGACTTGATGATGTTGCCCCTTCGGTCGAACCAAGTCAGGTTCGCAACGAAGGTGCTGGTCGAGAACGAGCCATTCGCCGGATGAACAGCGAAAGACTTGCTCCGGAACATACGACTGCTCAAGTCATATTCATGAGTGGAGTACGATCTCAGGGACTGCGAGTTCCCGGTCTGGAAGGTGGAGGGTGCTGTAGTTATCATAAGACCATCGCCGTCATACTGACGGGTTGTCAGAACCCGGCCCCCATTGTCATAGACATAGGTAAGCAAGGGGCGCTGACCCGAGGTCGACTCCGTGGACGCATTGGTCGTGTCTGAAGTCTTCGTGGAGATGAGTCGATCTCGGTTATCAAATGTCGAGAGCTGGTAGGTTGAAGCACCTGTGGACGAATCGCGTATCGTTCTACTCAAGACCACATTGCTATTCCCAGCCAATGTTTTGGTTCCATTAATTCGGTCGTCGTATTCAAACGACTGGACCATCTTCATGTTGTTGCCCGTCGCTCCGCCGCCCGTAGGGTCGTTCTCGAGAATACGACCGTCGCCACCAATGAAGCTCTCATTTGTTCCAATCCAGACCGAGGTCAGACGATTGAGGCCATCATAGACGTTCCTGCGAATCGTGCCATTGGGTGACACCTGAGTCATTACGGCCGCACGGCCGGTGTAGGTGACCGAGTCCCTGAAGTAGTGGGTGTTCTGAGTACCAATGGCAACATTCGTCGAATAGGAGGTACCTGCGAGTGTCGCATAGTTGTCCGTGTTCGTGGTCATGCCGGAGACATTGAACAACCTGCGGCTGAGGCTGCTGATTGTGACGCCGGCTGCCGTAACCGCTTCCAAACCGTTGGGCATTCCGAGGGTCAACGCACCTGTCGGAACAATCGTCCCCCACAAAAACGAAACCGACTCGTGGTAGCCAAGCATTCGATTGGTCCGCTCGACCATTACAAGCCCCGTTGGTCGCGTCGCCGACGCATCCCATCCCGAATAGGTTCGCGTCCCATTGAAACCGTCGTCATACGCGTTATCGTCGTAAACGACGAAAGTCACTCGGTTGTTCGGATCCGTAAGCTTGATGACCCGGCCGAAGTTATCCACATCGTAAACAGACGAGAGGCCCAGCGCTGCGGGAAGCCCAGGTCCTCGGATCGGCGACGGCGGCACTGTAACGCTCGATGCGTCCGCGTCGACAATGGTCTTTACCTTTGAACCGGTCTTGAGGTCATACTCATTGTAAGTAAGGTACCCGTCCTGATCCTTGGTCCACACCAAGTTTCCAAAGATGTCGTAGACGTCCGTCGTAACAACACTCGACGTCGATCCGACATCCGGACCATTGGACGCCACACTATGAACCGGTTCCGTCGTCACGAGTTCGCTCAGGCGAAGCGGCGAACCGGAGTAGAAGCTATAACCATACGTCGTCTTCGCCTCCACCGTCCCCGCAACGTCAGTAAACCTTGAACGCGAACTGACATAGAAAATGCCGTCGTTCGCCACGGCACCGTCGGTGTAAGTGTACTGGGTCTGCTTAATTTGGGTTGCCTTGTCGTCTCCGTGCTGAACAAATGTGGCGCGCTTGTAACCAACGAGCCCGGCCACGGGTGACACGGTCACCCCGCCCGCGAACCAGTTCGAGGTCGGATCATTGCTTGCGGCGACAAAGTACTCCGTCACTTCAACGCGGCCTGAGGTATCGCTAATGTGCGTTGCACGCCCGGTCGTGTCGTCAAACCCGATAAGATCTGGAAATTCCTCATCGTAACTGTTGACCGCAGAGGGCTGGGCGGAGAGAACGACCTGCCCCCGGGCGTTGTACCTAGTCCAAGTCAATGCCTCCCGATCCGTGGCTCCATCCTGCTCAATCTGTAAAATGGGTTTGCCCCAAGAGTTCAGGTAATAGATCACTTTGTTGTCGCCGGTTGTCGAGCCAGGAGTCTTATCGGGCAATGTAATGGTCAGCCGCCTAGACCACGCATTCTTACCTTTTCCAACAGATGTGTTGTCGAAGTAGTCAAACGTATACTGCCCTTGTCCACCCGACCCAAGACCGCCGCAGCCGCAGCCGGCGCCTTGGACCACGACGGCGGTCACGCGATAGAGGCTGCTGTCCGGAATCTGCCCATAGGTGAACGACGCATCCGCGTACTGCTTGAGAACCGTATCTTCTGCCGACCCAATGGCAGACTCCGAGCCCAATGTACCCAAAGCACTTAAATAGGAGTTGTTCGACAGGAACATCACGGGACGTGAATCGCTACCGGACCCCTCCCACCGGTAATACTCCGTGCTGATCACCGGAGCACTGAAGTTTCCATTTCGAAGGGTCACTTTCTCCAACTGACCGCCCGCGTTGTAGATGTAGTCGACACGGCGGACAGGCTGACCATCGAGTGTAACCTGCATTGACGTCGGGCGTCCGCCACTCGCGAGATTGCCGGAATAAGATCTTTGAACCGACGCAGTACTCGTCTGCGAACCTTGTGTTCGTGTAGACGCAAGTGTCAATGTAAAGTTGTTTCCCGCGTTCGGCATCGTGACAGTGGTAACGGCACCCGAGGGATCAACAACCTTGGTGACCTTGCCTGTAGCCCCAGACGCGCTGGCAGCGGGTGTGGTCATGTAGTACTTGGTCCCATCCCGCGCCGTCATCTCAAGACCCGGTACGCCGCCATCAAGCGTAACACGTTTCATACCCGCCAGCTTGTCATCCTTGCCCGGTTTGGCTGGCACGAAGCTCCCGTCAGGATTCTCAAAGGCCAATCCGACGCTCTTACCATTCCAAACCACCGCATAGACATCCCTGCTGACGCTTTCGAACCATTCGCTACCGCTCGACGCGGGAACACTGGTGAATGCAGATATCACGTACTTGAGTTCCGGAAGGTTGTTACTCGATGTGCCATTCCCGATGATGTTGGGTGATCCATCTTGGGTTCGGTCTTTGTTGCTCGACAAACGCGTTCCGGCGAACTTGATCGGCGATCCGGTCCCTTCCCCGAAACCAACGCCGGCCAGATCGTCCGACGACGTCTTGGAACTTCCATCATTGCTGTCAACGGCTGGAGACTCGGGGAGCGAACAGTCGTCGTCAGAAACGTCGAACATGTATCCAGTTGCGTGTAGATGTCCCCCGCTGGAATTTAGGAACGGTGCGGTTACATTGTTCACCGCAGTTAATGTGGATTGTCCAAACCCGAAGCCGTGAAGCCCCGCTACCGTTTGTTGGGGAGATCCCGATCCCACGTTTAGCGGCGACGAATTGAAAATCCTTGTCTTCGAACCAGCACCATTCAACAGTGAATATGTAACGGTGACGGCAATGGACGGGTTTTGCGAGTCGCCATCGGGCTGAAAAACGTTGTAACCTTCGATTGGCAAGGCGTTTTCACGAAAGTCAAATCCCACCCTCGTGTTGGCGATTACGAAATCGGGAGCCGAGCGGGGCGGCGACGCCGGAGTCGGCCCCGAGGATCCCGCGTTGAATGAGGTGCTCCAAGTCTGGGTAAAACTTCCCTGGCCAAAGTAAAAGATGCCGTTCCCCACCTCGTTGGGCGGCACATTCAGTACCGGACTTATCGATACCGTGGCGGGCTCTAACGATCCTCCATAGGAAGAAATCTGAAGGGTACCCGACATTAGTCGACGCTGCTCCAAAACCTCAAACACAGCGGACGCCGCCCGCCGAAGTTTTTCGAAGTGCGCAGTACTCTTCATGCGAAATGGGTTGAACAGTCTTGAGTTATTTTTCTTCCCGATCAATACAGTCAAAGCACGCATGAATTTGATCCTTGTTAACGAATCTTGGAAGTTACTACATCAGCCGTCCGATTCTTTGTTCGACCCTCTGACGAACCAGATCGTCCAGAAAATCCTGCCACAAGTCGTCGCAGTCCACGCATGGGCTAGTCCGCTATAAGTGAATTCAATAACCAATTCGTCAGCACTTCGCCGGCTCATCGCAGAGGCTTGGAACTTCTTGCGTCAAAGAAATCAAGTTATGTTGATCGGAGCGTACCGTAGAGAGTGTCGATGCTGATAGCAATTAAATTTTGTAGCCAATCCTCCGCCTTAAACTCCTCGCTGAGTGATCCAACTCACGAAATATGACGCGGATCACTCACTTGTGGACGCTGTTATCCGGTAGTTGCACGCGAGGAAGCCATCTTCGAGCAGGTTGCGTCATTCTTTATCGCAATTACGCGAAACCGTGTGCTTTGTCTTGGACACACGGAGGTTTCAGGGATGGCGTAGACGATGGATTATCTCATGTCGGTGGTTCGGACTTACGAGCGGTGCGGGTCGTCGGCCGAGGTCCACGGCTGCAGCGAGTCGTGGGTTCGACGCCTGCTTCAGCAGGGTCGTGAACACGGCTCGTACGAGCCGGGGTCCAAGGTCAGAAAAACTTCGTCGCGGATCTGCACCGCCGAGGACGGCCTTCGCATCCGCCAGTTCATCGCCGAAAAGCCCGACGCCACACTTGTAGAGGTCGCGGCGGCACTGGCCAAGCCGATCCACCCGAGCACGGTGTCCCGGACGCTGACGCGGCTGAACCTGCCTTGAAAAAAAGTCCGCCTATGCCGCCGAACAGCTCCGGGAAGACGTGGCGCTGTCGCGTTCGACTTGGGTGGGGCTGTTCGCCGAGGTGCGGGTTGACCTGCTCGTTTTCGTCGATGAATTCGGGTGCGCGACGACGATGCGGCGGAGCCACGGTCGGGCGGCCCGGGGCGAGCGAGTGGTGTGCCGCGTCCCCAACGGGCACTGGAAGACGCTGAGTACGATTGCGGCGATGACCGCCCGGGGGATGACGGCAGCGGCGACGTTCGAAGGGGCGACCGACACCGACATGTTTGTCGCATTCGTGCACGGCGCGTTGTTGCCGACGCTGCGGGCCGGAGACGTCGTGGTGATGGACAACCTCAGCGTGCACCACGCGGTGGAGGTCAGCCGTCTTATAGAAGGTGTGGGGGCGAGGCTGCTGCACTTGCCGCCGTGTTCACCGGATCTCAACCCGAGCGAGATGGCGATCTAGAAAATCAAGTCGGTGCTGAGGGCGATGGCCCACCGCCACGTGGACGGGCCGATGTAGGGGATCGCCGACGCCTTGGCCGCGATCGGTCCCGAAGACGCCAAGGCCTACATCGCCCACTGCAAGTACCCGACAGGATGAGATGCACGCGGCTCTAGTACCTGATTCGACGACGAACGAGAGCGATCCTTGAACCACATCTGGCGGTACAGAAAGCTGACGCGGGATGATACGTGGCGTCAGACGAAGGGATTTTGAAGCGGCGGTTGGCTGGGGTGGGAGGGGTGGCGTCGCCGGGCTTGGCGTCCGGCGGGGGAACGGGGTTTGTCGAAGCGAGGTTGTTGGCGACTTTGCCACCGCAGCACCACACCCGGCGACCGCCCTCGCGCAACTCCACCTCGACCGGGGGCGTCGCCTCAGCTGACGTGGCAGGGGCATCATTGATCTTGGCCTCCACCAAACCGCTCCTCGCCTCGGCGGTGGAACTCCGAGCCCCGTCCCGCCGCCGCTTCCAAGCGAAGAAGGACGACATCGCCAAGCCCCCCCCCCCCGTTGACGGTTGCGACCGACAACCCCGGCTCCAAGTGATTCCTGACAGTCCGCCGCGGCCTTGCC
>JBBRUM010000142.1:0-8593 GCA_038247815.1 Tepidisphaerales bacterium
ATCCCCCCGCGCAACGCCACCACCAGACGTCGGCCGCGAGAGGGCCGGCTGATGCTCAACGGTATTTTGTGGGTTCTTCGCACCGGTGCGCCTTGGCGTGATTTGCCGGATCGATTCGGGGCGTACCAGACGGTCTACGATTACTTCAGGAACTGGCGTTCCCGGGGCGTTTACAGTTCCATCCTCAAGGCGTTGCACATTGATCTGGACCGAAAAGGTCGGATTGACTGGGATCTGTGGTGTGTGGACGGGTCCAGCGTCCGCGCCGCCCGTGCGGCGGCAGGGGCCGCGAAAAAAGTCTCAAATGCCACAAGAACGAGCCGAAAGACCACGCGTTGGGTCGCTCGCGCGGCGGATTCACAAGCAAGTTCCATCTGGTTACGGACGGTTGAGGCGTCCCGGTGAACGTGGAGGTCTCCGCCGGGACAGACGCACGATTCGACTGTGTTTGAGTCGGTCTTCGACGGCATCTCGATCGCCCAGCCGCTGGGCCGCCCGCGCATGCGTCCGACGTGCGCGGCCGGCGACAAGGGATATAGTTCTCGACGCATTCGCGACTGGTTGAGACGTCACGGCATCGGAGTCGTGATCCCGCATAAAGACAACGAACAGGCGCGCCGCGACGGCCGAACCAAGTTCGACAAGGCCGCCTACCGGCGTCGTTCGATCATCGAGAACGTCATTGGCTGGCTGAAGGAATGCCGCCGGGTCGCCACGCGGTTTGAGAAACTGGCGATCAATTTCACGGCCATGCTGCAACTCGCCATGATCCAAAATTGCCTTAGAATCGCGTTTTCAGACAGAGCCTAATCCACTTACGCAGCGGTGATCAACTCGAGGTCGGGGCTGACGCGATCCCGCGCCGCTCCGGGATGCGCGATGCGACAACGATGCGGTCGGTGGAGGTGAGGGAAAGGGTTGGGGTTTCTGGCGCAAGCTGAGCGTGCGGGACCAGCCGTCTCTGGACGATCACATTGGCAACCAGGCGACCCGGGACAAGCATCTGCCCGCGAGGTACCCGGACGGCAAGATCCGGAGCAGGATTTAGGCAAGCTTGCCAGACAGCTCAGTTCGGATGACGCTCAAACCCGATCTTGATGGTGTTCGATGCTTTACAACGCGGGCTGGGTGGTTGAGGCGACGGTGGGAACCTCTGCCAGCACCTTGGCCGATTCGCGTGAGACGGCGATGTTAAGTTCATCGATGAAAGACACGAGCTTCCGGACCGAAGTAAACCGGCGAACGTCGTCGGGGAGTTCAGTGGTCGTCGCCAGTGGGCGTTGGACTTCGCAATAGGCGTCGAGGGACATGATCTTCCGCGCAGTTGGACCTTTGCTCGCGAGCAACGTCGCCATTCGGCGGGCGTGCAATCGCGAGACCGGAGCCACCTGAACGAGCACCACCCATGCCGCCCCCGACGCCCCGGCGAACTCGGCGGCTTCGCCCATCGTGGTTTCCGCCGTCACCACTGCCGACGGCACACCGGCCAGTCTCGCCGCGTGGGCGAGAAACTCGGCGGCCGAGGTGTCGGCGTCCGTCTGGACTGCGATGCAGAGCAATCGGGGCGAGCGATCGGGGTTGGGCGGAGACGAGACGGCAGTGTGCAGAGCCCTGAGCGCCGTCGAGAACTGTTCCGGCGACACTCCGCCTGTCGCGGCGTCGCTCTTGAGTTCGCAAAGGGTCGGAAGTAGCAGCTCATCGCAAGCCGCTGCGAAACCCCCCGCCGCCACTTCCGCTTTCACCACACCGGCCACCGCTCGCGCGTCGCCGGCCAGCAGTCGCTGATAGAACGCCGTCACCCGCGAGCGCTCGACATCCGAACCGAAAAGCCTGTGGATCCAGCTGAACTGCGGGACATGTTTCCCGATCACCACCAGACACGCTGTCACAGGCACCGCGAGCACCATCCCCATCGGTCCCCACACCCACGCCCAAAACACCACTCCGAGCACGACACCTAGACTGGTGATTCCCGTCGAGTTGGAGTAGAGCCAGGGTTCCAGCACCATGTTTGTCGTGAACTCAATCACCGCGAGCATCGTCATCACCGCGATGGCCGTCGTCCAGCCCGGGAACACCGCCAGCGTAAGTATCGTGGGCGCCGCCGCCGCCACCCATGGCCCGATGTAGGGCACAAACCGCAATATCGTCCCCAGCACCCCCCAGAGCATCGCGTTGGGTACCCCGAACGCCGCCAGCCCGATCGCCATCAGCACCCCGTAGCTAGTGTTGACCACCGCCTGCATTCGCAGGTAGCGGCCGATCCGCGTGGCGGCCTCGCTGACGGCTATGGTTGTAAGCCCCACACTTCGGACCCCGGCGAGCGTGACGATCCGCTCGCCGAAGTCGTCCGCGTACATCAGCAGGAAGATCACCAGCAGCGCCGCGATGCTTGCGGAGGTCAGCGGTGGGACTAGCGGGGCGGCCAGCGTCGCCGCCAGTTCGCCGAAATTCGGCCCACCGGGGACGATCTCGACCTTGACCGGGCCCTGAGGTTCAACGCCTGCCGCCCCAGTAGGCAATGTTGCGGCTTGGGTCGCGGAAAACTCCTCTCGGAGTTCCGTGAATGTCCCGAAGATTCGGGAAAAATGCCCGCCGCCCGTCGATCGAACCTCGTGCACCTTCTGCTTGAGGTTGTCGCGGTAGTCCGGTAGGCGTGCCGTCAGGTCGACGAGCTGCGTCGCCACCAGCACCGCCAGCCCGAACGCGGCCGCCCCAGCCACCGCCGTCGTCGCCGTCACCGCCACCACTTTGGGCAGTCCCCACGCCCTCAGCCGCACCACCAAGGGATGCAGCAGAAAAGTGATGAGCACCGCGAGCACCACGGGAACCGTCAAATCCCGGCTGAGGTACAATGCAGCCACCCCCAGCAGCGAGCTGATGATCCAAAGTGGACGGAGCAGCTTGTGTGGCCGGTTCGCTGGTGTGTCGAGATCCGGGGTTGTCATCTTGTCGCTTTCACTTCGGCTGTGCGGGGGTTTTCTCCGCGCGACGTGCGGCCGCCGCGCGGGCGGCGGCGAATCCGGACATCGCCGAACCCACCAGCCCCAGAGCTCCGCCCCCCGGTAAAAACTTCGCCAACTTGTGGAACCCCGCCGGCGACGCCACCATCGCCCCCAACGCCGCCGCGATACCCAC
This sequence comes from Tepidisphaerales bacterium, assembly GCA_038247815.1. Classification (GTDB taxonomy): domain Bacteria; phylum Planctomycetota; class Phycisphaerae; order Tepidisphaerales; family Tepidisphaeraceae; genus JBBRUM01. The sequence continues at coordinate 3,139 of JBBRUM010000142.1, forward strand.
CGTCACCAGCGGGTGTCGACGCAACGCCGCAAGTGGATCTATGGCGCCGGCCGCTGCCACAAGCTCCCCCTTGCGACGCTCCACATCCCCCTCGTCGCCGTCTAAACGATCATCCGCTTTGCCGTCCATGCCAAACCTCCAGCCAACGCCACTGCAGTTAGCCCGAACAATCCCGCCGCCAGCGGCGCCGGCATCTGCTGCGACATCACCCAAAACAACCCGTACATTATGAAGCCCACGCCCACCGCACCCAGCAGCGACGCGATGAGCACCATCGCCGCCGCGGTGGTGAGTCTTAGTACGTGCCGCCGCAGCGACCGTCCCTCGGCTTCGACAAGGGACGCGGTCGCCACCATGAGACGCGCCAATGACTCCATGTGACTATCTCCGCGTCAGAATCTTGGCCACAAGGAAACCGACCCCGAATGCGATCAGCGCCGCCGGCAGTGGGTTGTCGCCAATTTTCTTCTCGACCGACTCCATCCCCTCGGCGCCCTTGTGCTTCATGTCGGAGAGCTTCGTCTTCAAAGTCTCCACCGCCGACTCGGCACCGTCCTTCGCAAACTCCGCCCCGCTCTTGCCCAGCCCGAACGCGTTGGACAGCAAGTCCATCACGTCAGTCCGCAACTGCGAGAAACTCTGTTTGACGCTTTCCATGTCCTCGGACACACGCGCCGATGAGTGGGTCGATTCGTCCATGTTGATATCCGTCGTGGTATTCATGTTTGCACTCCGTTTGTCGTCAATTGTTTGTCGCGCGGTCGGCCCGCGCCGCCCGCGGCCCCGCCGCGGCGTCTCACACGCGCGCTGATGGTCCGCCCTTGCGCACCAGTTGCATGATCAAAGAGATCACGAACAACACGATGAAGATCAAGAACAGGATCTGCGCTATCCCAGCCGCGCTCGACGCAATCCCGCCCAATCCGAGCAGCGCCGCCACGAGTGCGACCACGAGAAATATAACTGTCCAGTAAAGCATTGTCGTCTCCTTAAAGGTTCGCCGCCGCGCCACCCCGAACGCGGTCCAGCCATTGATTGTTCCGTCGAAACGATTCCCCTCCCACATGTTCACGATTTCTTGTGCGAGTCACGCAGAAACTTGACGCGGTCGTGCGTCTGACGCACCGCCGCGAACTGCGAGCCGACGATCCCTGAGAACTCCGAGGGAAGGTCGGTTTTCATCGCGGCTTGGTACGCCGCCACGGCCACGTCCTCGCCGCGTTCGCACTCGGTGAGCACGGCGTGGTTGTCCCGGGTGGACACGATGGACCTCAGGTTGATCCACCCGCGATGCAGCGTCCCGGAAATACTGCCACTCGTCGGCGGCGTTTCGCCGAGTTCCGCGACGCCGCCCTGGAGCTGCCGGACGAACTCCGCACGCTGCCTGCTGAAGTCCATCAGCTCACGCTTGATGGTCGGCTCTTCGAGCGCGCCGGCCGCCGTCTCAAACCCCTCCCTGCCGTCCTCGCAGATTTCGATCAAAGTCGCTAAAGTCGACGCCGCGCTCATTGATTCGGTGGTTGCCATGTGAAAAAGCCTGTTCTTAAAGTAATACACACTCGCCCGCCGCGGACGCCCGCGGACTCGTCGGCTAGATGTGACGGTTGATAGATTACGACGGGCGGAATCCGCGAAATATCAGGGACCGCCCTATCCCGCCATGCGTTTTCACCCAACTACACTCATTGGAGTCGCCCCCCGAGCGACCCGGGGAAATACCCCGGCGGATTGACCCAAGCGCCAGGCCAGACACCGAACCGGAGTAATCATGCAACAGGTGCAAACACCGCGATCTACCACCCGCGCCGCCATCAAGGTTCTGGTCGTCGACGACCACCCCCTCATTCGCCTCGGAATCGCCGAGCTGCTCGCGGCCGAAACCGATATGGTCGTTTGCGGTCAGGTCAGCACGATGCAGGAGGCACTCGCCGAGGCCACCCGGCTCAAGCCCGAGGTCGCCATCATTGACGTCTCCCTCGACGGCAACAACGGCATTGAACTGATGAAGACCCTCTCCGCCCGCCCCGCCCCGATCCTCCTGCTCGCCTACTCCATGCACGACGAAGCCATTTACGCCGAACGTGCCCTCCGCGCCGGCGCCAAGGGCTACGTCATGAAAGATGCCCCACCCGAAACCCTCGTCAAAGCCGTCCGCGCGATCGTGCGCGGCAAGATTCACCTCAGCGACCCCATGTCCGAACGGCTCCTCGGCAAACTTGTGGGCGCGGGCTCGGTGAAGTCCATCTCGGTCTCCCCAGTCGACAAGCTCAGCGATCGCGAACTCGAGGTCCTCCAGATGCTCGGAAAGGGGCTCACCACCGCCGCCATCGCCGACAAGCTCTGCCTGAGCGTCAAAACCATCGAAACCTACCGCGAACACCTCAAGCAGAAACTCAACCTCGCCAACGGCCAGGAACTGCTCCGATACGCCATCGAGTGGTCGCTGGGGCAGGGTTCATAACGTCGGGATTAAACGTATGTCGCAATCCGACCCCACTTTCGATTCGCAGGCCCTGGCGGCGCTCATGGGCATGCTCCCCATCGGCGTCGCCATCGCCCGCGACAGGGACTGCGGTTTCATCACCGTCAATTGCGCCGCATCGCGGATGCTGGGCATCCCGTTGGGCACCAACACGTCGGCCTCCGCCGACCCAAACGCTCTTCCATTTAAGCTTATTCGCGACGGACGCGAACTCTCCCCCGAAGAAATGCCCATGCGGGTCGCCGCCCGTTCCGGCGTGCACATCCGCGAATACGAAGTCGACGTCGTCCATCCCGATGGTACGCGCGCGCACCTGCTCCAATACGCCTCGCCCCTCCGCGACGCCTCCGGTGAGATCTCCGGATGCATCGCACTCTTCCTCGACGTCACACCCCACCGCGAAGCCGTCCGCGGCCGCGTCCTCGCCGAAGCCGAGACCGCATCTCGCGTCCGCGAACTCAGCAACTCCATCGAGGAGCGGGTCCTCTCCCGCACCACCGAAGCCCGCGACCGCGCCGAGGAGCTCCGCACACTCGCCCTCGCCCTCGCCGACGCCGAGGCCCGCGAACGCAAAATAATCGCCCAGTCCCTCCACGACCAGCTCCAGCAAGTCCTCTCCGCCGCCAAGCTCAAAGCCGGCCTCGTCCGACGCGTCGCAACCGACGCCGCCGTCCCACCCGCACTCTCACCCCACCTCCGCCAACTTGAACTCCTCATCGACCGCGCCATCTTCGAGTGCAGGGCGCTCACCCTCCAACTCGTACCCCCCGTCCTCTTCGACGGCGGACTCATCCCCGCCATCGAAGCCATGGCCCGAAACGTCCAGCAATACGAAGGGCTCCGCGTAGATGTCTTCTGCGAAGCCTGCTGCGAGCCCGTCGAGGAGCCCCTCCGCGTCCTGCTCTTTGAAGCCGTCCGCGAAATGGTCGTCAACGCCGCAAAGCACGCCCGTGCAACCCGAGTCACGATCCGCTCCACCCTCGCCGCCCCCGACGTCATGCAGATCGTCGTCTCCGACGACGGCGTCGGCTTCGACCTCTCATCGCTAACCGAACCCTCAAAGAGTGTTGAGGTTTACCGTCTCGGTTTGGCCGAGGTCTCCGAGCGCCTCCGCCACATCGGGGGGCAGATCTCCATCCAGAGCGCGATCGGCTCGGGAACGACCGTGAAAATCACGGCCCCCGGAAGGCTGCGCGAGCCGGTCGGGGAGCCCCCCGAAAAAGTGCCCGACGCCGTGCCCCGAAACCCCCGCACCCCGCCCGGCCCGCGCCGCGCCCGCGTTGTCGTCGCCGACGACCACGCCATCTTCCGCGAGGGGCTCATCGGACTGCTCAAACAGGAAAACTTCCTGGAAATTGTCGGCGAAGCCGGCGACGGCGAACTCGCCGTCGCACTCTCCCGAAAACTCCAGCCCGACCTCCTCATCGTCGACATCTCCATGCCCAAACTCACCGGCCTCCAAGTCACCCAAATCCTCTCCCGCGAACTCCCCCAAACCAAGATCGTCGGACTCTCCATGCACGACTCCTCCTCCATGGACGACGCGATGCGTTCCGCCGGCGCAGCGGCATACCTCACCAAAGACAACGCCGCCGACGCACTGGTCAATGTCCTGCGAAACGTGCTCTGCATACCCCACGCCTAACCCCCGCCGCCACTCCCACCCACCCCCCTCATACCGGGGCGCCACCGCCCCCGCCGCTAACGTCGCCGCCAAAACCCGAACCCGAACCGACCGTCTCTCGCACAGTCGAAACATTATTCCGGGTCCGCACGCTCGACGCAGCCGGCGGATGACGATGGACTCACGCCTCCGGACCTAATCCGCGGCCTTCTGCAGCTTCTCGCCCCCACGCTCGATGTCCTTCCCCGCACCCTCGACCGTGTTGCACGCGACCAACTGCGTGGACAACAGCACTATCGCCACCCACGCAACTCCACGCACAATCAACATGTTCCTTCGCATCGCAGGCTCCATCGTTAGCGTCATTCCGCCGTCGGGGGTCGGGGCAAGTTCCCTTGACCGGTGCGCCCAAACGCCTCGCATCAAGGCACCACGCCCACCAACCCGGAATTGACGCGCAGAATTTAGTCACTGACGAAAAGCGTGTCTCTAGGGAATTTCCCCCGACCCCACATCAGGTTCGCCCCGATTCGCTTGGCCTACACGCCGTCGGCGTCGCCAAGTCGCTCGATGAGGCGGTCAACCCGGTCAAACAGGTCCTGCCCGCCCTTCACCCAGAACTCAGATGCCCCGGCTTCCATCGCCTCCCGCTCCAAATGGTCGTCGGCGCTCCATACAACGATGTACGTCTCCGACCGTCCCCGCCTCTCGACCGCCTCGTCAACCCGCATCCGCTTGGTGAAATCCAGTCCCCTCATTCCCGGCAATCTCTGATCCACGATCACTGCGTCAAATCCTCCGACCTTTACCAGCTCCAGCCCGTCCTCAGCCGACGCGCAGCAACGCACCTCGTGCCCTTTTGCACCGAATAACTGCCGCATCACTTCCGCCACATCCCTGTGGTCGTCGATTACCAGTACTTTCGCCATGAAACACCAGTGGGACAGCCCGATCTTGGGCTCGTCCTATTCTACACCGGGCTTGCGCGAAAATTTCGGTACCACTCCAATTTCCTCTCTAGGTCCGACCAGACCCCCCGGATCCCGGGGGATCGCTCGCGGGGAACGAGCCCATCAGCGCTTCGTCCAGCGCGTCGGCGGGCACTTGGGTCGACCCCGTACCGACTGATCCATCCGCGCCGCCGCCCACCGCGGCCTTCGCGTCGCCGCGGGGGGCAGCCGCCCCCGACGTGGTACACGCCTTCACCAAGCTCTTGCCGGTCCACGCCCAGTACGCAATCGCCGCACCCCCGAACACCGTCCCCGCTGCCAGCCACCCGTGTCGTCGGGCTCCATACGCCGCCATCGATGCGCCCGCCAGCAACGACGCCGCCCTAATTGCAAGCCCCG